>CANMGM010000105.1 GCA_947497195.1 Bacteroidota bacterium | reverse complement strand
TACTCAATCAATAAAGGTAATCTTAAGTCCTAATTAAGTATAACCTAATTTCGATTAAAATCGGATTCCTTACTTCGAACGTATCGCATCCACCGGATTTAACCGTGCCGCCGAAATGGCTGGAGCAATGCCCGAAACCAATCCGATGGTTCCGGAGATAATCAATCCCAGCAAGATATTGGTTCCGCTCAATACCAGCTTAAAGTCCATTCCGCCCGATAAGGCTAGCGTGAGCATAAAAATGAGCAGCAATCCGATGATTCCTCCAAACATCGACAACAGCATCGACTCAAACAAAAACTGGAAGAGGATGAAGTAGTTTTTCGCGCCCAGCGATTTTTGGATGCCGATAATGTTGGTGCGTTCTTTAACCGAAACAAACATGATGTTGGCAATGCCGAAACCACCCACAAGAATTGAGAAAAACCCAATAAATCCGCCGGCAATGTTTACAACGCCTATTAACTGATCAAATCCATTCGAGATGAGTTTCGCCTCGTTCAATGCAAAATCGTCTTCTTCGCGCGGAGGCAAACGGCGCTGCGCACGCATGATTCCGGTTAACTCGTCGAGCAAAGCCTGGTTGCTAACACCTTCTTTGGCTCGAACCGCGATGTAGGGATTCATATCATCACTGCGAATATCAACCCTGCTTCTTGCGTAATTCAAGGGAATTACCGAGGCATTGTCGAGACCGAAATCGATGAGATTTTGTCCTTCCCGCTTAAATACGCCAACCACATTCACTTTATCGCCACGCAGAAAAATTGTTTTCCCAATGGGATTGCGGTTTCCGAAGAGGTTTTCTGCTACCGTCGCTCCAATTACAACCACTCCCCTGCCCGCATGCATTTCGGCTTCAGTAAAATACCTTCCCTGTTGAATTTCGAAACGCTTAATCTGGTCGTACTGCTCCGAAACGCCCGAAATCTTAACATTTTCGGCACTTGCGCTTCCATATTTAAAGGTAACATTTGCCTCTACCAAAAAAGCAACGGCACTAATCGTCTGCGCTTTTGAACGAATCGCTTCCAGCTCGTCGAGATTTGGAACAGGCCTGCTCATGTACTTCCACCAGGGGTAATCGGAGCCAAATGTCCATGGCCATTTTTGCACGTAAACCACATCATCACCAAGCGATGAAATGCTTTCGTCGATGTTATTGCGAATGGAATCGACCATCGTGAAAACCGAAATTATGGCGAAGATTCCAATGGTAATGCCAAGAAGCGACAAGAACGTACGCAACTTGTTTTCGACCAATGAAATCCAGGCAAAACGAAAACTTTCGGTAAATAGTCGGAGAAAAAGTATCATTGTGCCTCCTTCATCCTTTCGATGGCAACCAATGGATCATCGGCCTTGAATACGGCATTTCCGGCAACCAACACATTGGCTCCGGCATCAAAAAGTGCTTCGGCATTATCGGGTCCAACGCCCCCATCAACTTCAATCAGCGCATCCGCATTGCTATCATCCAACAAAGCGCGTAACTGCCTTACTTTATCGTAGGTCGAAGGTATGAACTTCTGTCCGCCAAAACCGGGATTTACGCTCATGATCAAGAACAAGTCGGCATCTGTTAAAATAGAATCAAGCGCATGTACCGGCGTACCGGGATTGATGGCCACACCAGCTTTAATGCCTAATGAACGGATGCTTTGCAAGGTGCGGTGAATGTGCGTACAAGCTTCGAGGTGCACGGTAATCACATCGGCTCCAGCTGCGGCAAACTCCTGTAGATAACGGTCGGGCTGCACAATCATCAAATGCACATCAAGTGGCTTCTGTGCAATCTTCTTAACGTGTTGAAGAATCGGGAAGCCGAACGAAATATTCGGAACAAAAACACCATCCATCACATCTACGTGAAACCAGTCGGCATTGCTTGAATTTACAAGCATTACATCCTTGTGCAGGTGATTAAAATCGGCCGATAAAATGGATGGGGCGATGAGGCGTTTCATGCTGCTAAGGTAAGCCTTGAAAGCGGAATTAAAAAATCAATACACCGTTACCAACCAGTCGATCATCGCAGTCGTAAGGTGTTGATTATCGTCTTTACTTTCCTTCGATTTGCCTTTAACCTCTTCCACTTCCGTTCGCATCAATGCTAATGATGGCGCAGCTGTTACGGTTACCGAACTACCTGCAGGGAAATCATCCGCATGTTCGACTGAAGCATCAGAAATGTCAGCAATTGGCGGCAGCCCCGAACATGTTTCAATAACTCTGCTCGATTCATCAAGCGAAATATCTTCTTGAAGCGCTTCTGTTTCTTCAACTTTAACAGGCGCTTGGGATTGATTTTTATCATTTGGTGTCGTTTCTGCCGCTACTTTTTCCCGCATATATTTTTGTGGCTCTGTGTTTGGAATTTCAGCAGATTTTCTGATGGCCATTTCTTTATTTCCCTGCTGCGGACCAGGTAAAACATAAAGAAACAACAACACTGCCGCTGCGGCCGCTAACCCGATTCCGCCAATCCAGAATATCATTCCGCGGCGATTCTGTTTCTGTGGCCCTCGGTCGAATGCTTCCAACAATTTATCTTTTATTGCATCGGATGCCTTTTCAACAGGCTCTTCCTCCATCGTATCCAGCGCGAGCAACATCGTCCTGATTTCGGTGTATGCCGCTTCATCGATTCCTTCGCTGCGCAACAGATTGAGTTCATCCGCATTCAAATCGGCGTAGTGCTTGGTACGCACCCAGGATTCAAATCCGTCCTCGAATGTATGGTTATCTGGTTTCATGTTGTTAAATGCTGAAATTGAGGTAATCGTGCGGCAATTTTCCGCAAGGTGTAAAACAAGCGACTTTTTACCGTGCCTTCGCTACACTGATGAATTTCACTGATTTCCTTCAGCGACAGCTCATCGAAATACCGCAAAACAAAGGTGCTTTTGTGGGGCTCATCGATGCTTTGAAGCACTTCTTTCAGTTTAGCGGCAAAGGCTTTTTTATCAATTCGCTCGGTAATTCCGGGATCACCGGCTTTTAATTCGGGAGCATTGTCGAGCGAAACGGCATGGCCTCGGCGCCCAGCTTTTCGATATTCCATCTTGCATAAATTCGTGGCAACGGTATAAACCCAGGCTTTGAAGGAGCGTGTTACATCAAACAACTCGGGCTGCCTGGCAATTTTCATGAACAATTCCTGCAGAAGATCCTCACTCAATTCACGGTTTCGCCACAGCATTTTCATGAAATAGCCCATGAGTCTATCGCTGTAGCGGTCGTATAAGATTGAAAATGCAGTGCGGTCGCGGTCGATGATTCGCTGCATCAGCTCTTCATCTGTCATCAGAGCTGTGGCTTTATTCATACGTTATCTTTTTTCCGCTTTTGGATGAAACTAGTGCAATCAAGGCTTTCACCTTCTTGCGCTCTTCCGGTGAAATTCTATCGCCCGAACGATAAAGCGTTACCAGCCCGGGCAATAAATTAGCTGCAACACGCGCATAGGAATCTGTAGAAGGAATATTCAGTAAGTCTTTTTCAAATGAATTGCCTAGATAAAACGCTTTCAGTTGAGCCGTCAAATCAGATTCGTTTTTTTGCAGGAGAGCCAGCGGTCCAATCGGGAAAAGCGATTGCGAAAAAGCATTAAGTAAATCGGGACGAAGCGAAAGCGAAACATATACGGGTTTGGAGGTCTTATTGCTCAGAAGACGCATTAAATCGTTTGCATCATTAATGGAATTGACCTTTAGTGATGGATCCCATGCATTTAAACTCCGTCGAAGCCATACCTTATCTTCGAGCATTGCAAGCGAAATTACACGCGCATTGGGAGCGCTTAGCCAAAGCGGATAGGTATCAAACTCGCCGTTTGTGATGATTAATGCGTCGGTACCAGCAATTGTGGCACTCATTTTTGCGATGATCGTTTGTCCCTGGCTAATCTGACCGGCAGCTTGATACGCTTCCAAGGCACGATTACGAGCCATCATGTCGTTGTTGCGCTCAGCAATCCAAGCCATTTCGGGCAACAGCAGCGGATGCGTTAATCCTCCTTTCTTCACTGCTTCTCTAAGAAATTCGCCAGCGACCGATTTATTTCGGTTTTGGCGCAATTTCATATAGTTTAATTCAAAGGATGCTGCTATAGTTTGCTCTGCTTCATTTACCAGTGCGCTTAACTGCATTTCTTCTGCTTGGGTAAGATGCCCTTCCGAAGCCGTAAAATCATTTCTCTGGCTGGTGTATTCGTTGAGCCAGTATTCGGGCTGCTTCACTGTTTTTTCCAAAGAATTCGCTTCGTCGCTTTCGGCTTGCATCATAGCCGGTTCCCGACTCTTTGCCGTCGATTCGAGGCGCTGTGGCTGAATAACAGATTTTTGAACCGACTTCTTCGAAGTAGGTTGCCCCGCCTGCGCAATTAGCAATCCGGGAAAAAGTAAAATATAGATGAAGCGTATTTTCATAGCATAAAAACCGGCAGCCGTATGTTTGGCAAAGCTAGAGGTTCACGGAGAAAATAAAAATAATCACAATATGCTGATATCATGTTTTTTAAATTTCACATGTTGGAAATTTCAATAAATTATCTTCAGATGTATTGCATGATACCGAATTGATTTTATTACTTAGCAATGTCCGATTTTAAAAGTTCCGTATGAAAAGATTTGTTTGGAGGCTGTGTCTCATATTGCCTTTTTTGGCCGCATGCAAAAAAGAAACTGATTTTCTTGAAAATCAACCTGCTGAATCGAGCGCTTACAGCAGCTATGCACTTCGCACCGCGGCATCTTTTCCTGAAGGATTTGAAAGTGGCACTAAAACAAGTTATACCGCATCCAATGTGAGTTTAGGCTCCGGTCAATGGTCATTCTCAGATGCCTTAATCGGCACATCATCGTCTGACCGAAAAACTGGGAGTAAAAGTGCACGGATTCGAAATGCGGGTTTTATCCGCACCAATTTTAATTTGAATTTCGGTGTCAACTATATCACTGTGCAACATGCTCGTTATGGCAGTACCGCTAACTCTACCTGGCAATTTTATTATTCGGTTGATAATGGTTCTACCTGGGCACAGGCAGGCAGCAATGTAACAACTTCATCAACAGCGCTTTCAAGCGTAACATTCACAATAAACACTACACTACCAACGCAAGTTAGAATTAGCAAGCTCAGTGGAAGTGGAATATTGAATATCGACAATGTTTTAGTTGATGAGCCCGGAGATGCGCCTACACGCGATAGTCATTTGGAATTGGGAAACCCGAGCAACGCTACAACTAGTACAGCTACGCCTAATAATTACCTGCTTTCAAAATCGCAATACGTGCTGAGTTACAACAACTCGAGAGGTTCTGCCAATTGGGTAGCCTGGCATATGAGCAATGCGTGGAAAGGCAGCGCGACACGTTGCGATTGTTTTGCTACAGATACGCAAATTCCATCGACATTTTACCGAGCATCATCAACAAGTTTTAGTGGAAGCGGGTTTGACAGAGGGCATATGTGTCCTTCTGAAGACCGTGATGGATCATCTACAGATAATGCAGCGACTTTCCTAATGTCGAATATGATTCCGCAAGCCCCCAATAACAACCAAATAACGTGGAATGCATTCGAAGGTTATTGCCGCAATCTGTTGAATCAGGGCAATGAACTGTACATTATTTCGGGAGGATATGGTACGGGAGGAACCGGAAGTAATGGAGGCATCACCAACACCATTGCGAGCGGTGCCATTACGGTTCCATCCAACGTGTGGAAGGCAGTCGTTGTATTGCCCATCGGATCTAACGACCTCACTAGGGTTTCTTCATCAACCCGAATCATTGCCATCGATGTTCCAAATACGCAAACGGCAAGTTCGCAACCTTGGCAAACCTACCGAACCACGGTAGATGCAATTGAAGCGCAAACAGGACTAAATTTGTTTAATCTTATAAGCGAAAGTACACAAAGTGCTTTGGAATCGCAGGTTGATGCGGTAGTGATTCAATAATCCAAACTAAACTTACTAATTCCTTTTTTGAGAGGATTGGTCGTGTAATAAAGCTACGCGTTGCTTTTCTTTAATGCCTTGATGGAATATACCATGGGTATTTTATCGTCGAGGTGCTCAATTCTGAACTTTCTCGGTTCAAATTCAATGGTTTTATTGAAACAATTGTAGGGCGAGTAATCATACTCATCCAACGATTTTATTTCAAGGCCGTTCTGAATTAAACTGTTTATCACTTCGCCAAAACCGTGATTCCACATTACATAAGATTGAGTTATGTCGGCATTTTTATCGGCATACGTGCCCGATTCAGTTTCTAAGATTGCTCCTGAATTAAAATACCTGTATCCAATTTCCACAAAATTATCATCAAACATCCAAACAACTGGATGAAACTCAACAAATACAAATTGACCGCCCGGTTTAAGATACCGCGATACAATTTGTGCCCATTTATCTAAATCGGGCAACCAGCCTATTGTCCCATAACTTGTATAAACAATGTCAAACTGTTCAACTAAATGATGAGGCAATTCGTATAAATCACAACAAATAAATTTTGCATTTGTATTTGTTTCGACAGCAATTTGCCTGGCACTTTCAATGGCTTTATCTGATAAATCGACTCCTGTAACATTTGCACCAAGTCTGCTCAATGAGATAGTGTCTTGACCAAAATGACATTGCAGATGTAAAATTGATTTTCCTTTGATATTACCCAGCAGGTTTAATTCAATTTCATTCAAGGAAGAATTTCCTTCTAAAAATCCAGAAACGTTATAAAATTCTGAATTCAGATGAACCTCTATTCTATTGTTCCAGGATTGACGGTTAATTTCAATATAATTTTGCTCTGGATTCAAGTTAAGAGGGTTGTCTAATATTGAGCATGTTAAAATATCGCTGTTTGAAAATCTGAATGGCTTGTTTTCCATGCGCGGTACATGCCTGTGGAATTGAATGGCAAGCAGATATTCCCGAAACGATCTACAGCAATCAATCCGCCCTCTCCGCCACGTTCAACAAGTTTGGAATTCACCACGCGAATGCAGGCTTCTTCGAGACTCAAACCTCCATACTCCATTAAACACGAGACATCGTATGCCACAACCGAACGGATAAAAAATTCGCCATGACCGGTGCAACTCACTGCGCACGTAGCATTGTTGGCATAAGTTCCGGCTCCAATGATTGGCGTGTCTCCGATGCGACCGAAGCGTTTGTTGGTCATTCCGCCGGTTGACGTTGCAGCAGCGAGGTTTCCATGCACATCCAACGCAACGGCGCCTACGGTTCCAAACTTTTTTTCATTCGGGTCGCCCGAAACAGAATGGTCGAGAAATGTTCCCTCCTCGTGTATTACCTGCATGAGCTGATTGTATCGAAATTCGGAAAAGAAATATTCCTCTGGCTTTATTTCAAATCCGTTCAAAGCAGCAAATTCGAGTGCGCCTTTTCCGGCAAGCAATACATGATTCGATTTCTCCATCACAGTACGCGCTAATTGAACCGGATTAGCAATTCCGCTTATGCCCGCAACCGCTCCGGCAGCAAGTGTTCTTCCATCCATTATGGAAGCATCCAGTTCGTGTGTTTTTGAGTGCGTAAAAACAGCTCCTCGTCCTGCATTAAACAATGGACAATCTTCGAGCGAACGCACGGCAAACTCAACGGCCGATAATGCAGCACCACCATTTTGCAACACATCGTTGCCGGCGCGCAATGCATTGCGAAGAGCATTCGTATATTCGGCCTCCTTTTCGGGCGTCATGGCCGAACGCTCCAGCGTTCCTGCACCACCGTGAATGGCTAGTGCGGTTTTAGGCATATCGCTCACGCTTCTTCCTGTATCGTGATTTTTTGAATGATGTC
>CANMGM010000104.1 GCA_947497195.1 Bacteroidota bacterium | reverse complement strand
TGAATCGAATTACTCCGGCCTCGGTTACATTGCCGGTCAAGAACAAATCGCTTTGTTCCAAATCGTTGATTGCTCCCGATTTCATGCTGGTAGCTCCTTCAAAAACGACCGCTTGATCTTCTATCCAAGGGAAATCGCCGGAATTTGACCATAGCACCGAAGGCAATCCGTTTTCAAAATCTTCGACGCGCTCACCAACCGGTAAGTTGAATGTAAAGTCGACACCGTACATACCAAACATCGCATTGTATACAAATGGAACAGAAGCAGGAACAGCAAAGTCAGCCGGAATTTGATAATCAAATGCGGTAATAAATTCTGAGCCAGCATCCATCGCATCGGGCGTTAATTCCTCCGCCAAAGTTTGAAATGCCGGGGCACCATGTGTGAGTGTTGCCGAACCAGATACACTTGCCGCCGAGCCAACATTGCGGTTTGGAATCAAAATGCGGATTTGCTCGCCCGCATCGGCACGACCATTTCCGTTTCCGGATAATTCAACCAGTTCAAAGTCGTTAACTTCGATTTCGGGCGCATGCAGCGTAAGCGGAATTATAACAGCCCACGAATTTCCCGACTCGCTGGTGAGCTGCAGGTTGAACTGGACTACCGTTCCGTCTGCTACGCCATCGGCCACCTGAACCGAAAAGCAACCTTCAGATGCATAGATTTCGGGATTGGCGCTTGGATAAAACACGCATCCGGTCGGCCCATTAAGTGTAACGAATGCCGATTCAACACTAAGAATACCGGTAACCGGTCCTGGATCTGCGTTCCCAACGTTCAGCGTCGAAATGTTGAGGTAGAAGTTCTCGTTGTAGTCTGCCAACTGATTGTTGTTCCCGATCACATCGTTCACAACGTTCGATTCATAGATCAGAAAGGCACCATCGGGCACGATTACGTCAATTACACCTTGATAAGGAATGCGGTTAAATGCGGTTACACTCACCTGCAAGGGCAGCGGTGTTGAAAGTGCATCGAATTCAAGTGTGCACATGCCACCCGACACCACGCCGCTCGCCAAAAGGCTTCCGTTCTGAAGCAGTGCAACGCGCGCATCTTCCACATCTACCATCACATTGATTTGCGAAATGCCAAGTGGCACCGAGCTGTCGTGACTTACTGTCATTGCAAGCGGAGTTTGCGTGCGCACCAGCAAACTCGGATCGCCGAAAATATGCCAGGTGTCGGTCATTTCATCGCCTGCCGAGCCATATTCGTCGTTCATCTGCATGCAGCCACTCAGGCTGATTCCGCCGTAGGTTCTGATTCCGTTTGCTGCATTCAATTCTGCGAGTACATCCACCATTTCATCTTGAGCGCACATCGGCGGATCCCAGCTTTGGTTAATGCTCGACATGAGGACGGATGTTGCTCCTGCAGGCTGCCCATTTATCGCGTGCCGCATCCAGGTCTCGGCAAAACAGTTTCCGTTGTCGAATTCGCCGTTTACACAGGCAACCGACCAGATTAAAGGCAGTTTACTTGTATTGCTGAGGTTAGCAATGTCGGCATTCGAAAAGCCGGTTGTGCCGAAACTTTGTGATGAACCATGACCGGTATATAAAACCAGTCCAGCGCCTTCATAAAGCGATTCGGCCAATTGCTCAGCTGATGGGTCTCCGCTTGCGTCGTTTCCTCCTTGTGAGCCTTCGAAAAATTCAGCCGCATTGCTGTATGAGTAGCCCATTAAATCGGCATGCATGCCGCGGATGTGTTCGAAATCCATTTCATTGTCATCGCCCGGACCTTCCTGCGAGCCAATGCCGATAACGCGCGAAAAGTGCGAACCTTCGCTTGCCTGTTCGTACGCTAGTATGCGCTGCACCTGCGTTTGAACATCTTCGATTGATTCGGCCGAAAAGCGACCAATTTGAACTTCTGCATAGGCATCATCGCCATCGGCATAGCCAGAACTCGGATCCGACTTACCGCCACTGCGAACAGGTGAGGGAATCTGGTCGATATCGCCAACCAGAACAGCATAGCGCAGGTTATTCGAATAATATTCGTCGCGAATGCGGTTCGTGATTTCTGCAATGCTGCCCAGTTCCGAATAATTCACCAATTCGGTTGGAATGCCGCATTGCATCTTCCACTCTACAAAAGGCTGCATGGCAGAAGCAAAGGCGTCGTGCGCAATTATCAGCATTTTGCCCTCACTTTCGGGCGCCTCGTAGCGCGAATTGCTGAAGTTTAAAAAATGGCGCTGATACAATTCTTGGTCGCCTTGAACAGCTTTAGAAGACCGCTCTGTATTACGTTCGTTAGATCCTGCCGTATTTGAGTCGGTAACAACACGAAGGCGAACGGTATGATTTACGCGAAGCACCTGTGTTACCGGATTGTATTGCAGTGGATAGATGTGAATGGCAATTCCGCGTGTATTTCTGAAAATGTATGCACTCCCTGTAGAGGCTATTTCTGAAGGGAAAAACGCATTTTGCGTGTATTGAATTCCCTCTACTCGGGCAACCTGCGCCGGGTTTTCGTTGCGCATTAGATTTCCATATGAAGGAGCAATGCGCACATTGGGGATTTCTTCGAACTGCACATCCACTATCTCGACACGAACATTTCCATTGTCGGGAAGGAGCAAAGAACGACTGAACTGAATCAAATCGGGCGCGCCCTTTTGAAGCATCCTGGCTGCTTTTGGAGCCTGCGGAATGGAGTATTCGGCACCATTAAAATCGATTGTTTGCAAACGGTATTCTCCCAGATTGAATTCTACAACAGATACAGCGTTATCCGGATTAACAGAATAGCCAATAAACGAAGATTGCTGCCCAAAAGCAGACAGCAATCCGAAAAATGTCGTAACGACCAGTAAAAATGACTTCATAATTTTATCAGTAATTCCGAACTAGGCGGAATGATTTAACTTGTTTGTTTTCGCGGCTTACAGAAAGTGTATACACTCCCGTAGCATACCCATCAAGCGAAATAGCATTGGTCGAATTCAGTTTGTTTTTTGAATCAACAAGGCGGCCCGAAGCATCGAAAAGTTGGTAGGATAAAAGTGAGGCATCTTCATCGGCGACCGTTAGGGTTAACAAGCCTGAAGTTGGATTCGGGAAAACCGAAAGGTTAATTCCGGCTTCTTCGATTCCGGTAACAACGCCAACATCATAGGGTTGCTGAACGCCTTGATTCACATTGCCATTTGAGCCTTGGGCAGAAGTGTATACTACCTGACCAATCGAGTATGAAATTGAACCATTGTCCCCGTCGGCATCGCCACCGGCAGAAACGGTATTGCTTTGAGAATAAAGGCTAACGCAAAGAAATGCAGTGGCAATGGTAAGATAATTTTTCATGAATTAATATTATACTAACAAATATACATCTTCACAGGAAAGAAACAACGCAAAAAAAACAATCTATTTCAGATTTTTTTTGCGGTTTGAAGTTTGGAGTGGCTCCCATTCAAGCTCAAGGTCCCAGCCAGCCCGAACCGTAAACTTTTCAGCAAAATAATACATGCGCTCAGGCTGTTTTCGAGTGGCAAAATCTCCGCTTGTCCATTGCGTGTTTCCATCATTGTCTTCGATAAGGCAAACGCTGTATTCGCCCGGCGAGAGCGATTTGAATTGCAGTGTTTCAGTCGTTGAAACCTTTTGGGATTTCAATACGGTTCCACTTTTATCGCGCAATTGCAAAACGCCAACAAACCCATTCACACTGTCGTTTCGAAAAATGAAATCGAGATTCCCCAAATCGTCTTCCGTAAAATAACTGATGTTTTGCCTCAAACTATCGCAACCTCGCCCGAAAATATCGGTGAATATCCCTCTTTCAATTTTTAGAGTGAAGTTTTGATTCGGCTTGGGTAAAACATATACACGCTGCATTTTTTCGCCTAAATCAACGATCGGACTAAGCTGCAGCGTGTCGTTGTTATATATGCATACGATTTTACCAACTACCGTATCGGCCAATGGTGCTGAAAAGCGAAGTTTCAAGCTATCGCCGGCGATTAATTTATTCTGAAATGTATTCAGGGTAATCTGAATACTGGTATCGGCCGCTGCAGTTTTTTTACTCCTTCCTTTGCCAGCAATTGAGCCCGATTTTTTAGTGGCAAAAAATACGGTGTCGCGGTGCAAACTATCGCCCGAAAAGGCTTTGGCAATAAATTGCAGCGAATCGATTCCTTTGGCGTTGTACCACAACGTAATGGAGTCGCTTTGTGATTTGCTGGTGTTAAGCAGCTTAGCAATATCCATAGAGCCGGCCGATTCAAATTCCAGTTTCTCGGGCGCAAATACATACTTGAGTGTAATACGGCCGGGTGCATCAAACTTGCTGCGAACAAGACGTTGTCGGTTCGGTTTATTTTTAAATAGTCGCAATGTGCCAATAGAAAGCGTGCCCGAATCGATTTGAATGGTATCTGCTGCGAATGCTACAGTTTCGTCCGGTAAACTCAGTTTCATATCACTGTTCGCATCTTCGAAAGCGAGCATGCGGTATTTTCCGGCTTTTACATTGTTAATGGTGAAACTTCCCGACGCTGTGGTACGTGCAAAATACCGCGGCATTTGATTCTGCGGAACCGAATCGTGAAAGGCTTCATACAAGGCTACAACAGCCGACTTGGGAGCTAAATTCGTGTATGCATTTTCGACTCTTCCGGTAAATTTTAACGTATCGAGTTGAGGACCTGTTGAAAATACAAGCTGCGTTTCTTCGAGCGGGTTTGACTCTGTGATGTCGGTTACGGATGCGCCGAGCGTTAGCGTGTAGGTGGTATTTTCAAGGAAATTTTCCTTAAACCGCAATTGGAGCGCCTTCCCTTTTAGGATGGCCTCTGGCGGAGTTTTCAGTGGAGGCGAAATCAGAATTCCGCTTCCGCCGTCCTTTAAAGCAATAAACTCGTCGAAGGTGATTTCGAGCCGGTCGCTGCTAAATAGGGTGCTGCCCGATGCCGGATTAACCGATACGATTTTAGGCGGACTTTTATCGGGCGCTCCACCCGATGGCGCAACACGGCTGGCACACGATGTTAGTAGTAAGGCAAGAAAGAAATAAATTACCGCTTTCATGGGTAAATCTGTTTTGCCAGCATTGCACAAATTTGTTCCATTCCTTTCTGCAAACCTTCATCGAATGCCGCAAGCCGTTCAGAATCGATGTCGAGTACTGCCTTGACAGTTCCATTTGCATCCCGAATGGGCACTACAAGTTCTGATTTTGAAAGTGCCGAACAGGCGATGTGCCCAGGAAATGTATCCACATCATCTACAACCAGCGTTGCGTTTTGTGCCCAGGAGGTTCCACAAACACCTTTTCCGTAGTTAATTCGTGTGCATGCCACCGGTCCCTGAAACGGACCAAGAACAAGTCCATCTCCCAGTACACGGTAAAATCCAATCCAATGAAAGTTAAACACTTCCTGTAAAACCGAAGCAATATTGGCCATGCATGCAATCTCATCGCGTTCATCGCCAAGCAGCGCTTTCACTTGCGGAAGAATTTCCTGCATAATCTCTTCTGACGAAGCACGAGTATTTGAAATGGAAATCGTACCGGCCATTAGCGATTAAGTCCAATTACAGTGCGCACCTCATGGAGTGTTTTGGAGGCACTTTCGCGCGCTTTTTCGGCACCCTGACGAATTACGCGATTCAGTAAATCATCGTCTTTCTGAATATCGGCAATACGCTCACGCAAAGGATGGGTAAATAAAATCATATCCTCAGCCAATTGCTTCTTCATGTCGCCATACCGAATATCGCAAGCGTTCCAGCGCTCCTCGAAAAATGCAATCGTATCGGCACTACTCACCAGGTTCATGAGCTGAAAAAGATTTGAAATCGACTCTGGCTTTGTCTGCCCGGGTTCGGTAGGCCCGCTATCGGTAACGGCGCGCATTACTTTTTTACGAATTACTTCGGGCGAATCGGCCAGAAAAATCGCGTTGCCTTCGCCTTCGCTTTTGCCCATTTTGCCGCTTCCGTCGAGGCCCGGAACTTTCACCAGCTGATTCCCGAAATTGTATGCATAGGGCTCCGGAAAAACATCCTTTTCGTACAAATGGTTGAATCGATTCGCAAAGTTTCGCGCCATTTCGAGGTGTTGCTCCTGATCTTTTCCAACCGGTACTTTCGTGGCTTTATGGATAATGATATCGGCCGCCATTAAGACAGGGTAGGTGAGGAGCCCGGCATTAATGTTATCGGGATGCTTGCGGATTTTCTCTTTAAAGGATGTGCAGCGCTCTAGCTCTCCTACATAAGCCACCATGTTCATTAACAGATAGAGTTCTGAAATTTCGGGAACATCACTTTGAATGTAGAGTGTAGATACTTCGGGATCGAGGCCGGCGGCAAGGTATTCAACCAAGACATTGCGAACACTTTGCCTAAATTGGTCTGCTTTGGGATGCGTTGTCAGCGCGTGTAAATCGGCGATGAAAAAAAAGCAGCGATGCTCGTGCTGCATCTTTATAAAGTTGCGGATTGCCCCAAAATAATTGCCTAAATGCAGATTCCCGGTGCTGCGAATTCCGCTTACAACTGTTTCCATGCTGCAAACTTAGCAAATAATGGTGTGGTGTATTACTGTAAAAAATCGAGAACCACTTTACCGAATGCTTCGGGTTGTTCAGCATGCAGCCAGTGTCCTGCATCTGAAATGGTTTCGAAGCGTACATTGATAAATTGATGTGCAATATCGCGCTGATCCTGATCGGTGATGTATTTTGATTTTGCACCACGCACAAATAGTGTTGGGGTCTCTACAATGCTGCCGGGCAAGGCTTTTCCTACTTCCGAAATCTGCGCACTGATGGCTTCCAGATTGAAGCGCCACGAAAATCCTCCCGAATCGTTTCGATACAGATTTTTTAAAAGAAACTGCCGAGTTCCGAAATCGGGAATTCCTTTGGCGAGTTCATTATCGGCCGAATTGCGGTCTTTCAGACGTTCTAAAGGCAAGGTTTTCAATGCAGCGATAATTTCGCCATGATGTGGTGCATAGGCACGCGGAGCAATGTCGGCTACGATTAGTTTTGTAAGGCGTTGCGGATATTTTTGTGCGAAAAACATGGCCGTTTTACCGCCCATCGAATGCCCAATGAGTTGCACCGATTCGAGGTTCAATATATCGAGTGTTTCGGCCAAATCATCCGCCATCAGTCCGTAGGAAAAAGCTGCATCGTGCGGCGATTGCCCATGATTGCGCTGGTCGATGATGATTACTCTGAATTGGTTAGACCAGGCACGCGCGAGCGTTGCCCAATTGTCGGATTGCCCAAACAGGCCGTGTAAAATTACCAATGGCGGGCCCTCGCCGTAAATGCGGTGAAACAGAATCATTGCAGTTGAGTGCAGTAGAGGCGAATGGTTTGTTCAAGGCCTAAATACAAGGCCTCGCAAATAAGCGCATGCCCGATTGAAACTTCGAGCAAATGCGGGACGTTGTGGGCAAAAAAACGCAGATTTTGGCTATTCAAATCGTGCCCTGCGTTGAGGCCCAATCCGAGGTTATGCGCCTCAAGGGCGGCCAGGCGATAGGGTTCTATCGCCGCTTGCGGATCTGTTAGATAATTATGTGCATATGCTTCGGTATACAGCTCGATGCGATCGGTTCCGGTGCGTGCAGCGGACGCATACAGGCTGAGGTCTGTATCCATAAAAATCGATGACCGAATTCCTGCTGATTTTAAGCGACTTACAATATCGGTTAGAAGTGCTTCGTGCGTAATGGTATCCCATCCGGCATTCGAGGTCAGGGCGTCCGGTGCATCGGGAACCAGTGTAACCTGATGCGGTTTTACCGAAAGCACAAGATCCATAAATGCATCCGATGGATATCCTTCCACATTCAGTTCGGTTTTCACTGCGTCTTTCAGGTTGCGCACATCATCGAACGTA
>CANMGM010000103.1 GCA_947497195.1 Bacteroidota bacterium | reverse complement strand
GTGAATCAAACTACACGTATGATTACGCAAAACCAAGAAAAAAAGCAGAAAGTGCCTTGAGTACAGGAGCGATCAGGAAGGATCTTGGCAATGCATTTTATTACGCCAAGGTTCAGGAACAATTTAATGAAGCCGGAAAGCGGAATGCTGAATTAGCAAAGAAAACGGCCAAACGAAATTCGGAATTCCTCAGCAGTTTTGTAAAAAACCGTGTGTTGATTAAAGAAATGAAAGGGCAAACCTGGTTTACGCATGCAGAGTCGAGGACGGTAGCCGGAAACGTATTTCAGCACCTAACAGGCAAGCATAAAAATGTTGTTACCTCGGTTATTGTAGCGTTTAAACCCGAAAAATACAGCATTTCCGAATTGTCGAACTTTGTTTATGCAAGGTGGAAGGAACATTTGCTATCAAAAGCATCAAAATATGCCTGTCATGTAGCGCTGAAGCGTAAAGGCGAGCATTTTATCGTTTGTGCTTCGTTCGAACAGGCGGGATAAATCCTGTTGCCAAAACCAAACAAAAATCATTTTGAGGTTCTGGTGAAAATGTAAATTGCATTCAAATCACGTCGAAATCAGCATGTTTTTTTATGCTATCGAATTCGCGTCAAGAATGCACGTATGAAAACATATCGGTTTTGTCAGAGTTGTGGCTATCCTCTAAAAAAAGATAAACAAGGCGGTGGAACGGAGAAGGACGGATCTAAAAGTCCGAAATACTGCTCTATGTGTTATGCGAACGGAACATTTTTAACTCCGCCAGAAATCGACACGGCCGAAAAAATGCAGAAATTCTGTATTCAGGAAATGAAAAAATCGGGGATGAATGGATTTTTGGCTTGGCTTGGAACACGGCCGATTCCGAAACTGGAACGCTGGAAAAGTAATTCATAAGCTTGTATGCGTTAAGCCTTTGGCCTTAACTCAAAATTCTTACCCAGGTACACGCTGCGCACCGTTTCGTCGGCGGCGAGTTCCTCGGCTGTACCAGCCTTTAAAATCCTTCCTTCGAACAGCAAATACGCCCGATCGGTGATGCTCAGTGTTTCGTGTACGTTGTGGTCGGTAATGAGAATGCCGATATTGCGTTTTTTCAGTCCGGCAACGATCGACTGAATGTCTTCGACCGCAATCGGATCTACTCCCGCAAAGGGCTCATCCAATAAGATAAACTTCGGATCGGAAGCCAAAGCCCGCGCAATTTCTGTTCGCCGACGCTCTCCTCCCGAAAGTACATTCCCATTGTTCTTCCGAACCTTCTGCAAACTAAATTCGTCCAGCAACGATTCGAGACGTTCTTTACGCGCTGCCGAATCAAGATTGGTCATTTCGAGTACGGCCATGATATTATCCTCAACCGTTAAGGTGCGAAACACCGATGCTTCCTGTGCCAAATAACCCACTCCAAGTTGAGCACGCTTGTACATTGGCAAGGCGGTAATGTCGCGTCCATCGAGGAAAATGCGTCCTTCGTTCGGACGAATCAACCCCACAGTCATATAAAATGTTGTTGTTTTTCCGGCACCATTTGGTCCCAGCAATCCAACGATTTCGCCTTGATTCACTTCCACCGAAACGTCGTTAACAACTGTGCGTTTCTTGTATTTCTTGATGAGGTTTTGGGTATAGAGTTTCATGTGATTAGAAGCGGAAAACGAGCGACATGCGCAAGCCAAATGGTTTGGCCAGCGGGCGTTCGAGATGGGTCATGCGCCATAAGGCATCGACGCGAATTACTTTCAGAATATTCTCAACAGCCACGCCCGACTCGAGATACGGACGGTGAATACGCGGATCGAGCCCTCCGGGATAATTCATCAATGCCAGATTCGATTCACGGATATCGCCGATAACAGATTTCAAGGTCAGCACTTCGCGCCATTTGAGTTTACGAAGTAAGGGGATTTTGTTCAAAAAGTAACCTTCGAAATGATGATCAATGAAAAGCGAAGCATAGCGGTCGCTGGCGAATTCAAAGATATTCATCATGTTAAATGCAAGCTGATCGAGTGCGTAGGTTTGTGAGCCCTGATGCACATCGAGAAAAGGAAAAGGCGCATTTCCCCAAGTCTGACTTAAATCAAGTTGATAATCGGTATAACCGAAGGGATTCAGTCGTATGCGGTCGCCGATGCGGAAGCGCACTTTGTAATAACTGAATTCAGAGCCCATGATATTGGGAACACCGGCCGTTAAATCGAGCTGTAGAACCGGCGCTTTCGAACCGGCGCTGATGCGATCGAACTCGCCCGAAATATATTTTTCTTTCCACGCAAATCGGGTATGCAACGAAAACTCTGTGGTGCTTGTATTTTGAATGGGAACGATCGCATCGTTCGCGCCACGAACAAATGCAAAATCGCCCAAGGGAGTAAGGCGGCGGTTCAGCGCGGTAAAACGATGCATAAAGCCCGGAAAATGCTCGTATTCGTATGTAGTTTTGAGCTCTTCGACATTTGTAACGTATTGCAGAGCGGTTCGGCGAAACATCGATGTCATGATATTATCGAGTTGCAGCGAATTTGGACTTAGCGAAAGTTGCTCAAGATCAGATTTATAATTCACACTCCACAAATTGCGGTGTGTCTTGTCGGAATTCACAAACCAGCGAAATCCGGCTTTTACCTTGAAGCGCTCATCGTTGAGGCCATACGCCAACCAGCCACGCAATTCGAGGCGGTTGCTGAAACTATTATCGGTAATCCCACCAAACTTAAATCGAACTCCTTCGATGCTGTTCCACGAACAAAACGTATAATACTGCCCCATTTGAAATTCATCCCAGCGCAAATAGCCAGTTGCTAACATTTGCACGAAATAGCGTGTGTTCACCAACAATGGCATATCAACTACAGAGTCGACCATGGCATAGATTCCCTGTTCCTTGCGGCTCAGCGTATCGAGGCGAAGGCTATCCCAGGCTGCAGCATTGAGTTCTTCTGCGCCTTTGGTAATCGTAATGTTATCGCCGGCTCGAAAAAGCGAATCGGGCAAATCGGGATTCAATTTAAAACGATCGTAAACCGTGGTTTTTCGTCCAAAAAATCCAACCCCATCGCCTTTTTCAAACGGAGCGAAATCGCCCATCGACTCTTCCTTTTTCAGCATCCAGGTTTTGTCGCTAACATGCTGATATTCCTGCGTAACATGAAACGATTTGATGTAGTTTACATTGGCTTGTTCGTTAAAGCGAATGTTTACTTTCCGCACGCCCCAGGTTTGGTCGTCGATGTACAAATCGCCTGTAAACGTGAGATCCTGCTTGCGTTTGGGCAGAAACAACAATTTATAGCAACGGTGTTGGTCGATATACACACTGTCGATGAGGTAATACTTATAATACCGCAGAAAGTTGTCGGTAACCGGACTCACAAAACTGCGGTTGAAGATGAGCAGGAAATTATCGTAAATGTTGATGGTTTGGTACATATCGCCCAGAAACTGTGAAACGGATGCGTTTTTCAATCCCGAGATTTGCGTTCCCAGAATTACCTCTTGCTTGCGCTGCGGATTTCGGGTGTAATACACATCGGAGGTGTTTTCGGTGATGGCAATGGGTAAAAACACTTTTCCTTCTTCGGTGGTGTCGGCATAATTGAAAACGAAATCGACCGGTTTGAGCACCTTGCGCTTCGCCAGTTTGTCGCCGTAATTGTTCATGTCGAACTGAATCTTATTGTAAACGCGGTATTGATACGCATCTACAAATGCCGGATTGTTCTTCTCCTTGTTGCGTACAACCTCGCGCATGATGCGGTGTGCGGGATTTTCGCCCGGCTTTATTTCGACCACATTGAGCATGGTTTCGGCCGATTCGAGCTGAATCTTCAGGTCGTTTACCTTATTAGGCTGAATCTTGATTTTCTGTGGCTTGAAACCCAAATACGAAACCAGCAGCGTGTCGATGGATTTGTGAACACTGAGATCGAAGTTGCCGTTGATGTCGCTGTGTGTACCAATGGTGGTGCCTTTGAACATCAGATTTACGAAGGCAAGCGGTTCGGTTGTTTTTTTATCCGAGATAGTACCCCGAACACGCGTAATCTGTGCAGAAAGACTGAGTGAATACACAGTCAGCATCAGCATCCAAAGGATTCGTACTGATAAATACTCTGGTTTGCATCGAACACCCTGCATCATTGCAAACAAATATACACGTTCACCCGAATTTTACTTCTGACTGAGGAAAATGAAACGAAAAAGCCCCTTCTCCTTTGGGGAAAAAGGGCCATAAAAATCGATGTGTAAAAAAATTAATGCTTCGCTTTTTCTGGATTTTTAACCATTTCGCGAATCCAATAAAACGTGAAAAAGCTTATCAATCCAATAAAAAGCAAGTTTGTAGCATTGCCTACTATAGGCATTGCCTTAAAACTGTCTGTAAAAAAGTCTCCGATGGCGTGAAACAACGATGTCATGTTTGAATAAATTTGCTGCGAAAATACAATTTTTCGGAAATCTCCAAAGGCGCAACCGTGTTTATTAGTTTCTTTCGTACGTCGCATTTCATCAATCTCCTGATGCTGCCTTTGGTATTGCTGGTGATGTGGATTTTTATCCTGCCCAAAACCGAAATCGGAAACACCGAAAACGCCTTCCCGCTTTTTCTTTACGCCCTGCATGGTCTTCGCGAACAGCGCTGGCTTCAGATTGCACTTTCGCTCTTAATCGTTGTTGTTCAAGCGTTTTACCTCACAACGGTTATCAACCGGCAAAGTGTATTGCGCGATTCGAGTAACCTGCCGGCCTTAATGTATGTGGTGCTGATGAGTTGTTTTCCGGAACAGCTTTCATTCAATCCGCTGCTTTTTGCAAACTTTTTCATCATCATTTTCCTCGACCGGCTGTTCGATATGTATCATTCCGAAACAGCGGTTTTCCAAACCTTCGACGCAGGCTTGTTCATCGGCATTGCTTCGTTGTTCTATTGGCCGTGTCTTTTTCTGTTTCCATTAATCTGGGCTTCGTTGGTGCTAATTCGCCCCTTTAATCTAAAGGAGTGGATTACAAGTTTGCTGGGCGTGGGCTTCCCCTTTCTGGTTTTCGCGCTGTTCTTGTTCTGGTTCGATTTATTCACCCCCGACAGTATCCGCGCCGTTTTCGAACCGCTTTACCGCGTGCAGTTTACAGCTGTGTTCAACGAAACGTACGTTATTCTCTTCGCAATTTTGTTGTTTATTATACTCGCTTCAGTTTACACATTCTTCAAAGAATTCAGAACATTTGCCAAGATTAAAACGCGAAAATTTCTCTTCCTTCTTGTGGCATTCTTCCTCTTTGCAGCGCTGAGTTATATGGTTTCGGTTAAAACTACAATGGTTAGTCTATCGTTCTTGGCCGTACCCCTTTCGGTGCTGTTTTCGAATTATTTTGTTTCCATAAAACGACAAATCTTTGCAGAAATCCTCTTTATTTTGCTACTCGCTGCAGTGGTTTACAATCAGGTTTTATTCTTTCTGCAATTCAATTCTATCTAAGCATGAACACTAAATTAAAAATAGGAGTCGTAGTATTTCCCGGTTCGAATTGCGACCAGGACATGGTCGATGCCCTTTCGCGTTTTCCGAACACCGATGTTTTCAAACTTTGGCATAAGAATACCACGCTCAACGGTGCCGATTTGATTGTGTTGCCGGGCGGCTTTTCGTACGGCGATTACCTGCGTTCGGGTGCTATTGCGCGCTTCTCGCCGGTAATGGAATCGGTTTTACAATTTGCCGCGCAAGGCGGATATGTACTGGGGGTGTGCAATGGATTTCAGATTCTGTGCGAATCGGGATTATTGCCCGGTGCCTTATTGCACAACGATTCGCATAAATTCATTTGCGAAAATGTGTACATACAGCCTGTGAGTAAAACAGCTCCGATTACCGCGCCCTTGAATCACGAACAGACGCTCTGCATTCCAATTGCGCATGGCGAAGGCCGCTTTTACATTGATGCGGCAGGCCTCGATAAACTCAAGGCAAACGATCAGATTTTGTTTCGCTACTGCACCCAAACGGGCGAAGCGGCAAATCCGAACGGAGCCTTGGAGCGCATCGCCGGAATCTGTAACGAAACGAAAAATGTATTTGGCATGATGCCGCATCCCGAACGCGCTGCCGCAGAAATTCTGGGCAATACCGACGGCAATAAAATTCTTGGCGCCATGCTCGAGCATGTCGGGAATCAAATTACCATAACACAATAACTTCAACCTGCACAAACACGATGAAAAAAGATAAAATAGTATTCGAACTCATTGGTGAAGAGTTAATCCGCCAAACCGAAGGCATAGAGCTCATCGCATCCGAGAATTACGTGAGCAATCAGGTGATGAAAGCCGCCGGCTCGGTGCTCACCAACAAGTACGCCGAAGGACTTCCCGGCAAGCGTTATTATGGCGGATGCCAGTGGGTGGATGAAATTGAGAACATTGCGATAAACCGACTAAAAACCCTGTTCAATGCTTCTTGGGCTAACGTGCAGCCGCATTCGGGCGCACAGGCCAATGCAGCGGTAATGCTTGCCTGCCTCAATCCGGGCGACAAAATTCTGGGCTTCGACCTCAGCCACGGTGGACATTTAACACACGGCTCGCCGGTAAATTTTTCGGGGAAACTCTATCAACCATCTTTTTACGGGGTTGAAAAAGAAACAGGCCTGATCGATTGGGATAAAGTGGAAGCCACCGCGAAAAAAGAAAAACCGAAAATGATTATTTGCGGCGCGTCGGCCTATAGTCGCGACTGGGATTACGCCCGCTTGCGTGCCATTGCCGATAAACACAAAGCCTTGTTGCTGGCCGATATTTCACATCCGGCCGGGCTCATCGCCAAAGGTCTTTTGAACGATCCACTTGAACATTGCCACATCGTTACATCCACCACACACAAAACCCTGCGCGGTCCGCGTGGTGGAGTCATTATGATGGGCAAAGATTTCGAAAATCCATTTGGACATAAAACGCCGAAAGGTGAGATCAAATCGATGTCGGCATTGCTTGATGCGGCGGTTTTTCCGGGTACACAGGGTGGTCCGTTGGAACACATCATTGCAGCAAAGGCGGTTGCATTTCACGAAGCACTCAGCGACGATTATATGGATTATATCATCCGTGTGCAGCAAAACGCCCGTGTTATGGCAAAGGCTTTCGTAAAGAAGGGATACAACATCATTTCAGGCGGAACCGACAATCACCTAATGCTCATCGACCTACGTTCGAAAAACATTACCGGTAAGGAAGCCGAAATTGCACTCGGAAAGGCCGATATTACCGTAAACAAGAACATGGTGCCATTCGACGATAAATCGCCATTTACCACCTCGGGCATCCGTGTAGGAACTGCTGCGATTACCTCACGCGGTATTACCGAAAAAGAAATTCCGCAGATTGTAAGCTGGATCGACAAAGCCATCAGCCACGCGGCAAACGAGAAAAAACTGGTAGGAATTAAACAAGAAGTGAACGAAATGATGGAAAGTTATCCGCTATTCGCTTAAATTCACCTAAAATTCTATCGCTATGATCCGCGCCAACGACCCCAAGCTAAAAAGCTGGATTCCCGTTAAGGAAGATTCAGATTTCCCGATTCAAAATCTGCCACTCAGTATTATCAAACGCAACGGAACACATCGTGTGGCTTCGCGTATAGGCGAATATGCTGTTGATTTGGCAGAGATGAACCGACATGGTTTACTGGGAGTGGATTATATCGACAGCATTTTTGAAAACGAATACATCAACGATTGCATTGGTTTAGGGCGCGAAATGATGCGCGATTTGCGCAACCGAATTAGCCGCCTGCTCGACGATAAACACACAGAGCTAAAGTCAGATCCCGAACTGCGCGGGCATTGCATCGTTCCAATTGAAGATGTGGAAGTGTGCATGCCGGT
>CANMGM010000102.1 GCA_947497195.1 Bacteroidota bacterium | reverse complement strand
TTATTCTCGGCAAAAAAGCGCATAATCCAACCATGGCGATTTACAAATTTTGGTCGGCTTTCTTTTTTACAGCAGCGGGCATTCGAATTCACATAAAAAATCGTGCGAAGCTTTATAAAAACTTGCCTTGTATCGTTGTTTGTAACCATGGTTCAAACCTCGATATGTTTTTGGGAGCTTATTCAATGCCCACAAGCATAAAGCCACTTGCAAAAGTACAGCTCAAGAAGATGCCTTTGCTTGGCTTTCTTTTCACTACTGTTTGCGTAATGGTAGACCGAAGCAGCAAAGAATCGCGCGAACGCAGCTCGCGTGCTATGCTCGAGACACTTCAGGAGGGTAAAAGTATTTTTATCTTTCCGGAAGGAACACGAAATAAAGGAACAAAACCCGTCAACGAATTTTTTGATGGCGCGTTCCGTTTTGGCATTGAGAGCGGCTTTCCGATTGTTGCCATGTGCACAATCGGTGCGCGTTCGGTTACGCCATCGAGCGGATACAGTGTGCGGCCAGGAAAAATAGACATTCATTACCTAGGTCCTTATGAAACGAAAAGCTTAACAAAAGATGATTTACCCGAATTAAAGGCGCGAATATTTAGCGACATGTACACCGAAATCAAAACGCAGGACCCGATGTTTCAATCGGCCGAATAACTACCTTTGCAGCATGTATTACAGCAATATCCTCGAAACCATCGGCAATACACCTTTGGTGAAACTAAACCGCATTACCAAAGATATCAGCGCTACTGTGCTTGCCAAGATTGAAACCACAAATCCGGGCAATTCAATCAAAGACCGGATGGCGCTGAAAATGATTGAAGATGCCGAACGCGATGGTCGCTTACAACCCGGTGGAACAATAATCGAAGGAACCAGTGGAAACACCGGAATGGGGCTCGCCATTGCTGCTGTAATCAAGGGATACAAATGTATCTTTACCACTACCGATAAACAATCGAAAGAGAAAGTAGATGCACTACGCGCGTTTGGTGCGGAAGTGATTGTTTGTCCAACGAATGTTGATCCCGAAGATCCAAGTTCGTATTATTCCGTTTCTTCACGCTTGGTGCGCGAAATTCCGAATGCATGGAAGCCCAACCAGTACGATAATCTCAGCAATTCGCAAGCACATTACGAACAAACCGGGCCAGAAATCTGGGAGCAAACCGGCGGTAAAATCACGCACCTAGTGGTAGGTGTCGGAACCGGCGGCACGATTTGCGGAACAGGGCGCTTTTTAAAAGAGAAAAATCCGAATATTCAGATATTGGGAATCGACACTTATGGTTCGGTTTTTAAGAAATACAAAGAAACGGGCATCTTCGATAAAAACGAAATTTATCCATACATCACCGAAGGTATTGGCGAAGATTTTCTTCCGGCGAATGTCGATTTTAACATCATCGACCACTTTGAAAAAGTAACCGATAAGGATGCCGCCATGATGACGCGCCGCATTCCGCGCGAAGAAGGAATTTTTGCAGGCAACTCGGCCGGATCGGCTCTCGCAGGCTTGCTGCAAATGAAGAATCAATTTAAGGAAGGCGATGTTGTGGTGGTAATTTTTCACGACCATGGCACGCGTTATCTGGGAAAAATGTTCAACGATGACTGGATGCGCGCACGCGGCTTTCTCGAGGAAAAATCTCCACGTGCCATCGACTTAATCGAACGGCACAAGCATTTAAGTCTGGTTATGGTAGATGCCACCGACTCGGTTCAAAGCGCTTTCGAGAAAATGCGGAAATACGACATTTCGCAGCTTCCGGTGATGCGCAACAATGAGATTGTTGGCAGTTTGAACGACAGTCATTTGTACGCTAGCATTTGCGAAAATCCGGCATTGCGCGAGGCGGCGGTGGAAACACTGATGCAAAAACCCTATCCATTTGTTGCTGCCTCGGCCCGCATCGAAGATATCTCCAAAGAGATTCACCGCGATAACGATGCAGTTCTGGTGCGCGATATGCTGGGTAAAGTGCACATCATCACCAAATACGATATTATTGAAGCCTTGGCTTAATGGCAAAGCGAACCTTCACCGATCAATTGGGGCGGGAAATCGAAGTTTCATATCCACCTACAAAGATTGTTTCTCTGGTTCCATCCCAAACCGAGTTGTTATTTGATCTCAATTTGAATGATAAAATTTCCGCACTTACTAAATTCTGCATTCACCCTGAAAGTTTAGTAGTTTACAAGGAAATTATAGGCGGAACAAAAAAGTTACATCTCGATAAAATAGCTTCAATTGCTCCCGATTTAATCATTGCCAATAAGGAAGAAAATACCCGGTCTGAAATCGAGGAATTAGCATTGAAATTTCCGGTATGGATTTCAGATATTCAAACCTTAGACCACGCGCTTGAAATGATTCGTTCCATCGGAGAACTAACGAATACTGAAGAAAAGGCATGCCAAATAGAAGATTCTATTCGTTCTAATTTTGATGAGCTTCGTCCATTGCAAAAATCGCTTGGAGCGGTTTACCTCATCTGGCGAAAACCTTATATGTCGGCGAACAGCAAGACGTTTATTCACGATATGCTTGTGCGCGTTGGCCTTACTAACCTTTGTGCCGATGAAGCCGAACGTTATCCCGAAATTTCGGAGGAGCAACTGGTCGCCTTAAATCCGGATATAATACTTTTGTCTTCAGAACCCTTCCCGTTCGATGAAAAACATATGCACGAGCTTGCCCGAATTTTGCCGGAGAGCCGAATCTGTCTCGTTGATGGGGAACTTTTTTCATGGTATGGCTCACGGCTTTTGCATAGTCCTGACTATTTCAAGAAATTAGGCCAACATATATCAGAAGCGGCAAACAATCATGCATCTCGTTTATAGGGTTCACTTAATTATTGCCTTGTTGCTTTGCCACTTAAATAGCGGCAAAACACAAAGTGTTGGCGTGGTTCTTAGCGGTGGTGGAGCAAGCGGCATTGCACATGTAGGCGTATTAAAAGCACTTGAGGAAGCCCAAATTCCGATCGACTTTATTGCAGGCACTTCGATGGGAGCATTGGTGGGCGGATTGTATGCAATGGGGTACACCCCTGCAGAAATTGAAGAAATCATGCTGTCGCGTGAATTCTTAAGCTGGGTAAATGGCAGTGTCGAAGATTCATACCATTTCTATTACCGGCAGAATGATGCCAATGCGTCGTGGTTCAATGTAAAATTAAAGCTCGATTCTTCTTTGCGGGCAAGTTTGCCAACAAATCTCATCTCGCCCTTAGCAATGGATTATGCCTTTATGGAAAAAACCGCGGCCATAAGTGCGCGTGCCGGGTATAATTTCGATTCGTTGTTTGTACCTTTTCGAACCATTGCCGCCGATATTTATAACAAGGCCGAAATAGTGCTCAGATCGGGCGATTTAGGACAGGCCTTAAGAGCTTCATCGACCTATCCATTCTTTTTCAAACCCATTACCATCGATGAGAAATTGCTTTTCGATGGTGGTTTGTACAATAATTTTCCGGCTGATGTACTATACCACGAATTTTTGCCCGATGTAATTATTGGCAGCACTGTAGCCACCGAAATGAAACCACCCGACGAGGACGACATTTTCGGGCAGATAAAAAACATGTTAATGGAGCGCACAAGCTACAACCGGGTATGCGAGGTCGAAAACATGATTATCATTAAACCTGAGATTCCGCGTTTCACGATACTTGATTTCTCCGAATCGCCCGAGATGATAGCCTCAGGGTACACCTCAACAATAGCGAGCATGAACGCTATTCATACAATGATTGCGCGAAGGGTTGACACACTAGAACTAAAAGCAAAACGGGAGCAATTTAAAAACGCTGTTCCCCCACTCATCTTTGATCAAATAAGCGTTGAAGGACTTTCAAAAAGTCAAACCGCTTACGTACGCCGTATTCTGGGTGAGCGTAAATTGCCTTTAACAAACGAACAAATTAAACCTCATTATTTTCGCCTGGCGACAGACAATAAACTCAGGAAAATTTTTCCTCTCGCCCAACAAAATTCGAACAACCGTAATTTTACGCTTCGACTTAAAGCCAAGCCAAACCGCGACTGGCTGGCACAATTCGGAGGTTTGTTTTCTTCGCGTCCAATCAACACAGGTTTTGTGGCATTGCACTACAATACGTTTGGGCGTGTCGGAGTTAACCTCGACGGCAATGCCTATTTCGGGAAGTTCTATAGCTCAACGCAAGGTAAAGTACAGATCGATTTCCCGCTGCGTTTACCCTTTATTGTAGAAGGCGATTTTACGCTCAACTCCTACAACTATTTTAACAGCGCAAGTACTTTTTTTGAGGACATTAAGCCTTCCTACATTATTCAATACGAACGTTTCGGGAACGTGAATCTTTCGTTACCTACCGCTAACCACACGCGCCTGAAATTTGGCGGAACAGCCACGCGCATGTATAACGATTATTACCAAACCGATCAGTTTACTAAAGCCGATACAGCCGACCGAACCGAATTCAATCATGGCAGTGTTTGGCTCGATTGGGAGCGCAATACGCTGAACCGAAAGTTTTATGCTTCGGGCGGATCATTGCTAAAATTCAGCGTTCGATATAGTGGAGGCCAAGAAACAAATACACCGGGCTCAACATCGCTGGAAAAAGGATTGTTCCTAAAAAGTCATGCGTTTTTCCGCGCCCGATTTACTTACGAGTCTTATTACAACAAGCGCGGCGTTTTCAGGCCCGGCTTGTTTGGGCAAATTCAGATTTCCAACCAACCGTTTTTTAACAACTACACCGCCAGTGTTTTAGCGGCATCCGCATTTAGTCCCATTCCCGAAAGCCAGACTCGCTTTCTGCCTCAATTCAGGGCATTTAATTATGCTGCGGGCGGAATGCGTTCGCTTATTTCGTTGCGAGACAGGCTTGAGTTGCGATTGGAAGCCTACGTTTTTCAACCTTATCAGGAAATTTTACGCACAAACAATTCGGCAGAATTGGGAGAGCCTTTTTCGAAGCGCTATTTTCTGGCATCGGCCGCACTGGTATTGCATACGCCTATTGCACCACTTGCACTGAGTTTTAACTACCTCGACCAACAGGACAATCCCTACACCATTCTGTTTACCGCCGGCTTTTTAGTTTACAACAAGCGAGCAATGGATTAACGAGGTCCAAGTCCCCCGGTATGGATATACAGCATAGGCTCATGGGAAGATAGTGTGCCGTTCTGAAGCAAGCGAATCAAGCCTAACATCGCTTTTGAGCCGTAAACCGAATCGAGATGTATTGAAGTATGCGTGTGAAAATCCATCCTGAATTGCGCCGCCTCGGGATGCTCCACACCAAAACGCCCTAAATTCAAGGTGTCAATAATGCTTAAGTTTGGGAGGTGTGCCTTTCGAATACCGACATTTTCGCGAAGTTCATTCCACAAGGCTCCTTCGCCTTTTACAGCCTGCAGACAGATAATTTGAACCTTCTTTTCTTTCAGTTTGTAGGCAATTCCGGCTGCTGTTGTACCTGTGCCACCGGGAAGGGCAATGCGTGCATACGGCTCTGATTCGTGCACCATGGCCGAGGCTCCCAGCATCCCCTCCAAACCTTTTCCTCCTTCGGGTACAAGGCACGCCGCGCCAAATTTCTGAGCTATTTCAAGACAATAGGAAGAATCATTGCGAAGCCTGTATTCGCCCCTCGAAACAAAATGCAGCTTCATGCCATTCAATCGCATCGTTCTGAGCCACGCATTATCCAATCCATCTTCATCGCCTCTTACAATTCCAATCGCGGTAAGTTGCTTTTGCTTTGCGGCAGCAGAAAGTGCCAGCAAATGGTTTGAATACGCTCCACCCCATGACAACACTATTTCGCCATTGGAGCATCGTTCGAGGTAAGGCTCTAATTTAAATGCTTTGTTCCCGCTAATTTCCGGAACAGACATATCATACATTCTTACAAAAAAAGGCGTGTAAGGCAAATTCCAGGGACTTAAATCTACCCGAACATCGCGAAATGAAGGCAATTGCATAGGCCAAAATTAATCAATTCGATTATTGCGCTCT
Source organism: Bacteroidota bacterium (assembly GCA_947497195.1). GTDB lineage: Bacteria > Bacteroidota > Bacteroidia > M30B66 > M30B66 > CAMCXT01. The sequence continues at coordinate 1,889 of CANMGM010000102.1, read as the reverse complement.
TTTTCCGATTTTTGTAAAACGTATGAGCGAACGGGAGGGCTTCTCAAAACTTTCAAAACTGGATCCTGACGAATATTATTTCAGCGATGAAGGCTATGTTGTTTTTACCGCCAAATACTTGCTTCGCCGCGGATATTGTTGTAAAAACGGTTGTCGCCATTGCCCTTATGGTTATAACATCCGTACAGGGAAATTTGATAAAAAAAATACATGAATTCAACTGCTGTAATCGAAGATATTGAAGGCCTTCAATTCGAAATTTCCGAAGGAATTCCCAATGAATTGCCCCCTGTGGCTGATCTAGACCATTCTGTTAGCCATGCTCCCAAGCGCAAAGACATTCTTTCTGAGAGCGAAAAAAAACTTGCCCTTCGCAATGCGCTGCGGTATTTCGATAAAAAACATCATGCGGTTCTAGCCCCCGAATTTGCAGCTGAGCTTCGTAAATACGGCCGCATCTACATGCACCGTTTTCGTCCGCAATACAGCATGTTTGCACGTGCTATTGACCATTACCCTGCAAAGTGTAAGCAAGCCGCTGCCATCATGCTCATGATTCAGAACAACCTAGATCCGGCCGTTGCCCAGCATCCACACGAGCTCATTACCTATGGCGGAAACGGGGCTGTTTTCCAAAACTGGATTCAGTACCGCCTTACCATGAAATACCTCAGCGAAATGAGCGACGAGCAAACGCTGGTAATGTATTCGGGGCATCCTGTGGGACTTTTCCCTTCGCACAAAGATGCTCCGCGTGTGGTAGTTACCAATGGTATGATGATTCCAAATTATTCCAAACCCGACGACTGGGAACGCTTCAATGCGCTAGGTGTAACACAATATGGGCAAATGACGGCGGGTTCATATATGTACATCGGTCCGCAGGGCATTGTGCACGGAACAACCATCACCGTAATGAACGCCGCGAGAATGTGCCTTCGTAATCGAGGTCTTGCAAGCGGAAACGATGATTTTAAAGGGATGCTGTTTGTTACCGCCGGCCTTGGCGGAATGAGCGGCGCTCAGCCCAAAGCCGCTAAAGTTGCAGGTTTGGTTAGTATTTCGGCAGAAATAAATCCGGCGGCATCGCGCAAACGCCATGCTCAAGGTTGGGTAGATGAAGTATTTACAGATTTAAACGCGGTAATTGAACGCGCGCAAATTGCCAGACAAAGCGGCGAAGCACTTTCGCTGGCCTACGAAGGCAATATCATTGACTTGTGGGAAGCTTTGGTAAGTAAAGATATTAAAGTGGATATCGGTTCTGATCAAACCTCGTTGCACAATCCATTTGCGGGTGGATATTACCCTGCAGGATTTAGTCTTGATGAATCGAACCGCATGATGGCAGAGGAGCCGAAACGTTTTCATGACGAGGTGTACAATAGTCTGAAACGGCATACTACAGCCATCAATTCTCTGGCAGCACAGGGCATGTATTTCTTCGACTATGGAAATGCCTTTCTACTGGAGGCATCTCGCGCCGGAGCCGATATAATAAAGCCTTCGGGCGGTGCCGAACTCGACTTTAAATACCCTTCATATGTGCAGGATATTTTAGGTCCGCTGTGTTTCGACTACGGCTTTGGACCTTTCCGCTGGGTATGTTGTTCGGGTAAGGCCGAAGACCTGGCCGTAACCGACCGACTTGCTGCTGAAGTTCTCGAAGAATTGCTTGCGAAGGCGCCGGTTGACATCCGCGGACAAATACAAGATAACCTCACTTGGATTCGTCAGGCGAACGAAAACCAATTGGTAGTAGGTTCGCAGGCCCGCATTCTGTATGCCGATGCCGAGGGGAGAATGAAGATTGCCGAGCGTTTTAACCGAGCCATTGCTACGGGAGAACTTTCGGGACCCATTGTGCTTGGTCGCGACCATCACGACGT
>CANMGM010000101.1 GCA_947497195.1 Bacteroidota bacterium | reverse complement strand
ATTTCGGGAAAATCGAGCACATGTAGATGCGATTTCATCGCAAAACTAAAGGCCAGCTTATCGGTAACGCGATACCGCAGCATGCCGCGTGTATATATCGGTCGATTCTTCACCCGGTATTTAAGTCCTATGTAAACGCCTTCCTGCAGGGTAAATGAGAAGCGGTTGTAGATGAGGCTCTGCGAAATATGAATGCCAGATTGAAAATCATAGTACGGTTTGTATGCCCCGGCAGATGCGGCTTCCATCTCGGCTTGCGTGGATGCATCGTAAAACAAATCGGCTCCAATGCCGAAATGCACCATATGAAACGAACTTCGGATGTATTCGAAAGAGAGTGATGCGGTACGGAAATAATCGGCAACCAAGGCGCGTGCACGTTTTCCGCCAATACGTAAGCTAAGTTCAGGTCTATTTTTTTTACTAAGTTGGGGCAAATCGACCATTATTCTCGGCTCCTGATTTCCGAAGGAATAGGCAAGGCCTGCGAAGGCAGCGAAGACGTTCAGCCCCAGATTGGGTTCCATCGAATTTCCGTTCGAAAAATGATCGAACGACAAGCCCGATGTGATTGAAAGTTTTGGAATAATGCGCACTTCTGCACCGAATCGCATACCGAAATGAAGATTTAAATGCGAGCCTGTAGTGATATTAAGGTAATTATTCTCCAGATCAAACTTGCGACTTACATAGCTAAAACCCAAGCCAAATTGGTGATACAGGTTAAGTTTATCGTTTCCTGCAATGCGGATGCGCATGAATGGATACAGCGCGAACTCTTTTCCGTTGATGCTGTCGTTGCCTAAGCCTGAATAAAATGCCGAAACACCAAACGAAGGAAATCCATAAAGGCGCTCCCAGTAATTCGCACCTTTGGTTTGCTTGATATAAGAAAGTGAATAGCCATTAGCCGGTTTGTTGATGAGGTATTGCAAATTCGAATATTCGGGTAAGACATATCCGTAATGTGCATCGAGCTGAATATTGCACGTTTGTGCATTTATTTTGAAAGACAACCACATGAGGCAAATTGCAGCGAATAGCGTTTTGCGAGAACTGAAAAAAAACATCAGAGAATCGATAAACATTGGCAGATTCAACAAATTTATTTGTTATCTGCAGCAATTCGAAATGCCATCAACATAATCCTCAAAAATATGCAGCTCTTGGGCTGTATGTGAACCTTCAAACCCTGTTATATCTGCATAGCGGATTGTTTCAAGGTAGGCCTTTCTGAACGAACGCGAGAGCGGAAAGAAAGTCCAATGCCATTGTTCTTCCTGATATCCTTTGTTTTCACGTGCTGACATATCGCAGTATGGCCTGCAAAAGCCATAATTCCCCGCACTAAGCTTCAGCCAAATGTATTCTTTAAATCCCTTTTCTGTTTTGAAATAATCATTTTCAACAGAGTTAAAATCGAGGTCGGTGCCCCAATGGTGCCGCGATGTTCCGGGCATAGCCGAATATTTAAGAATTTCCGAAGCCTTTTCTTCGTCGTTGTAGGTTGTTTGGCTGAGGTCGATGCCATTCGTCAACGTTCTTCCGAACCATTTGTTTTCCCAAATAGCCTTTTGTCGCTCAAACGTGCGCGTCGATGATATGATTTTTAGTTCAATACCCGATTCTTCGGCAAGCGTGTACAACTTAATCCACGCTTCGAGCACAGGCTTAAGGAGATAGTGCCCCGGTTCGTCGCATAAATGCAGAGGAACCTCGGCAAATTCAGGATGTGTGGCGGGATTGATTTTCCCAAGAAGCCAATCTTTCGTAATTTCCATACTTTATCTTCTCAGGTGAACGATACCTTCTTTTTCATCGCCTTTAAAACGGTACACAAAATAATAAACGCCCTCGTCGCAAGGATTTCCGGCTTTCGTATTTCCATCCCAGCAAGCTGTTGATTCGACTTCCAGACTGGCATAAATAAGCCTTCCCCAACGGTCGTACACATAAAGGTCTGAACAGGGAAGAAAATCTGTAACTAGTACATTGTCTTTGAGTGATAGCGCCGGACTGAAGCAATCGTTTAAGCCATCGTTATTGGGAGAAAACACGTTGCTGCTATTCTCATCGTAGTAACTTTCGAGCGCATTGATATAAGTCGTAAATGCAAGTGTGTCGCGGCATTCGCCGTTTATGGCCACCTGAAGAATTGTTAAACTATCGGAATAAGGGAATTCGAGTTGCTGAATGCTGCTTGCGGGAACTACTTCATCATTAACTTCGTAGATCAATTCCGTATAGCCGGACGCAGAATCGATAATGCTCACCGAAACGCCGTCGCAACCGAGGTCTATCTGGGTCGAAAAAGCAGCAAGCGGCTTAGCTACTACGTTTATGGTTAGCTCACCTTCGCCCGGGCAGTTCTCGCTGGCTGCATTTGGAATTCGAAAAACGGTGAATTGCGTTGAACTCTCGAGCGTTGCAAGCGGGTTGGCTAGTGTAGAATCGTTTAAGATGTTTCCTGGAGTCCACACATAACTAAATTCGTTGGTACTATCGGTTATTCCAATGGCAATTGCTTGTCCTGCGCATACGTTCAAATCGGGCCCCGCATCGAACGATTCAGTTCGTGTGTTTACGTGTAAATCAAGCGTATCGGTGCATCCATCGGGAAGTGTAACCAGAATGGTGTAATCCATGGCAGTCTGAGCATCGAACAAAGGGTTGAATGTGTTGGTATTGCTTAATAAATCGGCAGGCTGCCAGGTGTATTGCGCACCTGTAGCATAAGGTTCGGTAAGGCCAATCGGTGCAGCATCAAATAAACAAACAACGGCAGTATCAAGCTGTTCGCGAAGTCCGCCGAGCGCACTAACCTGCTGGTAAAGTGTGTCGGAGCATTGCTCGAGCGTTACGATTAATTTATAGAGAATATCGCCTTCGATGTTAATAGATGGTTGTCCGGCTTCGGGATCGTTCATGCCCGTTGTTGGCGACCACTGGAAGGTGTAATATGGATTTGATAGTTCAAGTGTACCAAGTGTTAACGCGCTTCCGATGCATCCTTCGAGCGAATCGAGATTGGCTTCAATATCACCAATTACGCTAACAGTAAGCGAAACAGTGTCGCTGAGGTTGCATGTCGCATCCGAAAAGGTGATAAGCGTTACCTCGTATGTGCCCCCCTGTTCAAACGTGTATTCAAGATCTTCGTCGTTGCCGACCTCTGTTTCGCCGATGCGCCAACTAAATGTTTCGGCATTGATGCTGGTATTGTTGAACGAAACGGTGTATGGTGCGCAGCCTACGGGGTCGTTGTTATTTACGAAGGAAGAAATGGTGAGCGGTACTTCAAAATCAAACTTAATTAAGGCATTGTTGCAATTTGTAGAATTGTTGGTGGGGGAGAAGGCTCCCGGGCTAACCGGAAGATCGGTCTGCCCGCCGCAACTGGCACAAATCGACTGATAAATAATTCCTTTGCGATCGAAACGCGAAGTGCCGCCATCAACATGATCAGGGCTGCTGGTTCCTCCGAGGAAGGATGCGTATTCGATATTTTGCGCAGTGTTATCGATTACATACAGGTAAAAATCGCTGCCATCTGTGGTGCTTTGAAACGCATCTGCTGTTACCGGAAGTCCGGTTGTAAAGGTACCAAGCTGGTTTACCGAACCTCCCCATCCTGAAACATAAATTTTATCGCAAACATCAACAAGCAGAGCCGTGGGCGAAATATCGGGCTGGCCTGTTGCATTGCCAAAGGTGGTCGACCAAATTCTGTTTTGTAAGAGTGGGTCGAGTTTCGTGATGAATTGATTTCCACCGGTAACAGCGAGAGGCGAGTTTTGTGCAAACTCATCGCCAATTGCATTGGTTTGCCCAAAAAGGTAGATGTTGTTGTCTTTATCGGATCCCGAAATATACGATTGATCGTAAAGACTACTTCCGATATAGGTTGAACCAATCAATGTTTGTCCTAACGAATCGATGCGTGTTACAAAACCATCTGTTTGGCCTTGGTAAATAGACTGAAAGGCATTGTTACCCATTGGGAAGTCGGAACTTGTAGTGCCGCCCGTAACGACAATTTGCCGTGCGTTATCGACATGCAGATAAAAAATGCCATCATCGCCACTTCCGCCGAGATAACTCGCCCAAAGCAATTGGTTGAGGTTTTCGCTGAACTTGAAAATTACGCCATCCTGCGACCCACCTCCAAAAGCAGGCTGATAGCTATTTGCGGTTGGGATATCGCTGCTTGATGTGCTTGTGCCTACGAAGATGTTGTTATCTTCATCGACCCAAACCGATCCGCGGATTTCATCGGCATAATTGAAAACAAGATCAAACGCACTGTTAAAACCATCATTTCCGCTTCCGCCTGCAAAAGTAGAGGCCAGCAATGCAGAGCCATCGGCCGAAAGCCGTGAAACAAAAACATCGGTTCCGTTGGCAACCGAAATAAAACCGTTCTCAAATGTAGTTGGTGGTCCGCCGGTAAAGTCGGTTTTGTAAGCGCCTGCCGTTACCGGAAAATTGGAAGATCCCGTAGTGCCGAAAATGATTAATTCGCCGTATTCGTTTGCAATGAGACTGTGGGGAAGCTCCATGTCGGATCCACCTATGAATGTAACGTACAATCCCTGTGTACCATCGGGCGAATATTTAAGAATGCCGATATCGAGCTGACCACCGCCGAACTGTACCTGGTAAGCACCAGTCGAGACCGGAAAATCTACACCGAAAACAATGCCTCCCGAATACCCATTGCCCGCCAGATCGTAGGTGGCCGTAAATCCCCAGTTGTCGGAAAACGACCCCGAGTACGTAGCAAAAACAATTTGTGGGTCGATAATGAGCGGTATGTTTTGATTGTAATGGCCAAGGTCGAATCCGGCGATACCCTGGTTTAGCGTAAATCTGCAATCAACAGCAACGCGACCGGTAGGCGTTTCCTGCCAAGCAACCGGAGCAAGTTCGACCAATTCGCCCAGGCTTGTTCCAATAACCAGTGTGCCGGCCTTTAATCGAGCCGATTCGGCGCCTTCGTATATCCATTTAATCGCATTCGGATTTGCTCCGGGCCGCAAAATAAAATCGTACTTCATGCCCTGCTCGTGCGTGTAAACCTTTAAATCGGTTGATGGGAAAATTTCTGTGTATTGAACTTGACGGTGTGCATTAAGTCCGCTTGCCCAGTTTTTTCGTTTATTGCCCAAATAATAGTTGTAGGTAGTTTTTCCTGCATCAGTGGCTTGTAGTACAGCCGAAGATGCGTTGAGCAACTTCATTCTCAAGGCATGATGCGCAATGCTTTCGGATGGATGGTTGTCTTTTTCGTGATGGTGGCCATGTAGGCGTTCCAATGCCTTGCCGTCGTAAAACACATACGTTATAGCATCGGATTCTAAAAACACTTTTCCCGATTGCACATCCATGGCATAGCGAACGGCATCGGGCCATTGGCCTTTGTTGGGTATAAATCCATTGGGTGAGTTCCCGGCATGAAGCAATTGGGCGAGAAGCAACACGAAAAACGATGGTAAAATGGTCGGCCGCATGTGCGTTAATTTGAAGCGGAAAGGTACAAAAAGGGCATTTGAGAAGAATTAATTTGTTTGAAACATTTATGCTAATGGATATGAAATTGACTTCAGGCCGAGTTTACAAGAAAGTTGAAGTTATCGCTTTATTATAAAGTGAAAAAGAAGCGCAGAGATGGCTTTGGAGTGGATTTTTGTAAATCTTGGAATAAACGTCTGGCTCCAAGGAAGGGTTATGTTGAAAACTTATGCTATGAATTCGTGAGGGAAGGGCGTAGTTTGCAATTGGGTTTTGGAATTGTTCAGCGGGTATAAATGAGTTAGCGGCAAGTTTTACTAGAATAACATTATTTTTGTGAAAAAAAACAAATCGATAACAATTAAAAAAATGACAACAATGAGTGGAAATTTACGAAGCAGCATTCTTAAAAGAAAGATTGCGTTTCGCAATCCGCTTCTTCCAAAATCTACAAAACATTATGTGTAATCCCGCCTTTTCCGGCCACAGAAATGATTTCCGAAGCTAACGTTTTCATCTTAATATATGATTCATTATCATTTTATTACAAAACATTCGTCAGAAGCGTAGCGAACGACACAACAACGACCAAACAGACGTAAAAAATAAATATGACAGAAGTAAAAATCCCCTTACTTTCATAAAAAAAAAGATTCAATTAAATGAGGATATTATTTCTAATCACAATTGGGTTGTGTTTATCCATGAATAGGCTATCTGCACAGACTATTGACCTTGGCAGTTGGAATATTCTGAATGTAAAATATAATCTTGATGAAAAATTGAGTTTTTTTGGCGAAGCACAATTACGTTCGTTAAAATTTTATAGCAACTTTCACTATTATGAATATAAGGGCGGAATCAACTATAAAGTTCATAAAAATGTAAAACTGACTTTAGGTGTAGGAAGTTACCAAACTTATAAAGAAGGTGGAGATTTTGTTTTACCAAAAAATAATGATGAATTTAGACTTTGGCCTCAGTTTATTCTTTTTCAATCAATCGGCAAATTTAAAATAGAACAACGTTATCGTGCAGAATTGCGATTTACAAGCAATCGCTACCGCAACCGTTTTCGTTATAGACTTGGTATTTCTTACCCATTTGGGAATGAACAAAACGAATACAAACCATTTCAAGTTAGTGCAAGTAATGAAATGTTTTTTACTGATAAGGAACCTTATTTTGAAAGAAATAGAATGTTACTTGCATTTAATTACAAACCATCAAAAGCGACAACAATACAAATTGGTTATTTACATCAGTTCGACTACAAAATAAATGACGAAACCGGTCGTGATTTTTTACAAATAGGCTATTTTATAGAATTGTTTCAAAGGACAGCACTAAATAAATCTATTGACACAGACATCAAAGACAACTAAACGAACTAAATGAAAAGACAAATTGTTGATACCCTAAGTTTGACAAGAACGCCAGCACCTAACAGCATATCCTATATAAAGCTGTTGCCGCGAGTTCGAAAATATTTTAAAATTCCGAATCTCCAAATTATCTGTTGTTTAACTTTGAAGAGTTTAAATTTATAATCTTCGGTTAGGAAACAAAATGATATGAGTTTTTTTATTTTTGTTAAATAAAAGTGGAGGCTAGAAGCTAAAAAAAGCATTGCGTAACCGAAAAGTCTTATTAACAGATTTAGCATTTCCATTGAGGAATTATTTAAAAACAACTTCTAAAACAATACAAAATCAAAATATGGCAGACTTAACTAGATCAGATGTTGTAAGGCTAATAGCATTGGCGACGAAGCCTTTAAATTTGCAAGGAGCAGACTTACGCGATGTTGATTTATCAAACTTAGATTTAAGCGGAGCCAATCTTCGCAAGGCAAACCTCCAAAGGGTTAATCTGGGAGGAACTAATCTCAGTTGCGCAAATTTAAGCGAAGCTAAACTACAGGGAACTAATTTAGAATGGACCAATTTAGATGGAGCAGATTTAACAGGAGTTAAAAAGCTTTAATATTTTGAGTTGGCAACAAATTAAGATTATGCTGCGTTCAACAGCGTATAGGCAAAAAGCATGTGCAATTCTTAATTAAGGTTTGTGCTTCGTTTTAGATTCAGTGCTGGAGGACAATTTAGTACTTCGGGTTGTGCATAAGGAAAATGTCAGGTATTTGCATTAAAATATTCATATTGTTAGCGTTGCACAACCTTTGCTTAAAGTATTTTTGTTAAGTTTTCAACCGCGCAATGCGTTGCCTTATTTTTATTTAAATCAACTGAGCATTGATTTAGCCAATTCAATAAAAATAGATTAAGCAATAAAGTCAGAAAAATAATATTGAAAATTTACATAGCAGAATACAAAAACTATCTTTTACCAGATCTATTTCGCCCTTTGTTTCCTGCTGGATTGGGCTTATTGCTTTTTGATCTTTTATCGCT
>CANMGM010000100.1 GCA_947497195.1 Bacteroidota bacterium | reverse complement strand
GTAGAAGGCAAAACATCAGCTGCAAGCATTCAGCTTGATTATTACCAGGAAATTTCTGCACGATTCGACCTTAAACTGGCTTATCGCTATACTGATGCGCGGGTTTTCTACACCTCAACCGGTAATATTGAACGTCCTTTTACACCAGCCCACCGTGCTTTGGTAAACCTAAGCTTTCACTCGCGTCGCGATAAATGGCTAGTGGATGTTACTGCAAATTATATTGGCAGCAAGCGTTTGCCTTCAACCTTGGGTAATGAAGAAGCTTATCGTCTACCCAACCGTTCTCCTGCTTACACCCTGTTAAATGGACAAATTACACGCAATCTGGGAAAATTTGCGATTTATATTGGCGGAGAAAACCTGTTAAACGTAATTCAAAAACGGCAAATTATATCGCCCGAGCATCCACAGAGTCCATTTTTTGACGCCTCATTTATTTGGGGCCCAACATACGGAGCAATGGGCTATGCTGGATTTAGATGGAACTTTTGAAATGAATCAGGTGACTTAAATCGAGCGAATCAATTCGCCTGAAAAGAACTGAATTGATACAGTGAGAATTTGAACCGATTCGAGATGCATAACGCGGCCACATAAATCAAGTACCTCGGCCGAACGGACTTGCGTTCCATTTAATTCGAGCGTAATTACGTTTTGGGCTGAATTTGGAAATAACCGGATTTCATTTGTGCGATTCGCTTCCTAGGCCGTTCATATCACAGACTGAATTTCATCCGAGACAGTTCCCGAGCAGCCGTTCTAATTGGTGTAGGTATATGTAATCGGGAAAGCGACTGCAATCAATGACAGGAAGGTATTGTTCGAAGCTCCTACGCCCGAAATGCGGAGCATTGGGATATACTAGATGGGACTTTTGAAAAAGAAACCGGGGACTTAAATCGAACGATTCAAGTCCCCGGAAAACTAAGTGTTTTAAGTACTAAATATAAGCAATGAAGCCTTTTTGAGATATAATCTCAGGGCTTATTGAACTTTTACAAATCGTTTGGTGCTAAATGTTTCATCTTGTAAAACGCAGCGAACCACATACGAACCATTGGCCAGTGCTGCAACGTTGAATTGAATTGATCCATTCGGATTTTGAACCGATTCGAGATGCATAACGCGACCACTTAAATCAAGAATCTCGGCCGAACGAACTTGTGAACCATTTAATTCGAGTGTAATTACGTTTTGGGCTGGATTTGGAAATAAGCGAATTTCATTTGTACGATTCGCTTCCAAGCCTGTGCATATAACAGCCTGAATTTCATCCGTGGCAGTTCCCGAGCAGCCGTTCTGATCGGTGTAGGTGTATGTAATTGGGAAAGCACCTGCATTCAATGAAAGGAAGGTATTGTTCGAAACACCAACGCCTTGGAACAATCCACCTTCAGGAGAGCCACCAGAAAGATCAATTGCAGCGCCAACACATCCAGTAGTAGTTCCTAGTTGTAAGGTAACAACCGGTGCAATTACTGTTGAAACGGTAACGCTGTTTGATGTTGCAGTACATAGCTGAGCGTCGGTAATAACCACGTTGTAGGAACCGGAACTGCTTGCCGCATATACGCTGTTGGTTGCACCAGTAATAGGCGTACCATTGAACTGCCATTGATAGCTATATCCTGTTACGGTTGGGGTTAATAAGTTCACGAACGCATTGCTGCAAATCGTTGTACTGCCCTGCGCAGCTGCAACTGGATTTTGAATGTTACACGGCACAGGTGTTCCCTGAACGTAAATGTAGAAAGTACTGTTTGTGACGCTAGCATCGAAATCGTATACACGAACATAATACGTTTGACCAGCCGTAAGTGTCGTAAATAGCTGGTTTTCGTTATCGTATGTCCCAGTAGTTACTGCATTAACACATTGTACAGGAACCAAACTACCGCATGATCCAGAGAATACCTGGAATACCGTTGCGAAGTCGAGGTCTCCACCAACACTAATCGTTGTTCCTGCAGGGTTCTGACCAGCAACAAAGCTAAACCAAACATCATCATTGGCATTTCCAGCGCATCCGGCTTGAGATTGAGTTGCTAACGCCGAGTTAAAATAGGTAAACGTTGCTTGTCCGGCCGGCAATGTAGGCAGTTGAATAGCGCCTGCGCAATTATCATTAGCTGGTGTACTGAGATTTGTGATGCAAATTGTAAAATCAGTAGCTGGGCTAGCTGCACCGCGGTAATCGTAAACACGAACAAAATAGGTTTGTCCGATAACCAATCCTGTAGCGGTTAAATTTTCATCAAAACCTTCGATGAAGAAGTCTGAACAACCGCGAGATAGGAGATTTCCGCAAGTACCAGAGAAATATTGAATCACCGGATCGCTGCCATTCACCGCAGCAACATTAATGCGAGCAGCTGAACTTTGTGCCACAAAAGAGAACCATACATCGGCTTCAACCAAACCACCTGGTGAGCAAGAAGAGGTTGGAATTGAACCGGTTGCATTTGCCACTGAGAAAGGAACAGGATTGCATGTATTTCCAGGGGTAAGGGCTACTGCACCGGCGCATTCGTTGTTATCAAAAATTTGGTCGGGATTCCAGTAAGCACACACCGTAAATTCAGGATCAGCAACAACACCAGAAAAATAATCGTAAACACGAACCCAAATGCTTACACCTGGCGCTAGTCCAATTATGTCGATTGACTCAGCAACGCCATTGGCAGTATTGTCAATACATCCGAATGAAACCAAGCCAGAACAATCGCCGGTTGTAGAGTAGAAGAATTCTAGTACAGCATCAAGAGAGGCTCCTGTTGGCGTTACATCAATTGTAAATGCTGTATCAGAGGCAATGATTTGGTACCATACATCGTCTGTATTGGTGCCGGCGCAAGTTGTAACAGGAAGCGAGGCATTCGAATTTGCTAGGGTTCCTAGCACAGGACTGCACACTTGTCCAGCCTGAATAACCGTGGAGTTATCGCACTCATCGTTTTCAACGCCAAAAATTGCCGCATCGAACCAAGCGCACATTGCAAAAGTTGGTGTTTCCGTTGGAAAAATACCTGCGTCGTAAACACGCAACCACAAAGTAACGCCGGCCTGTAAGCCAGTGATGTATAGAATTTCGCCTTGGCCAGCAACAGAATCATTTGCACAACCAAACGATACAAGACCTGAACAATCTACAGCAGTTGAGTAGAAGATTTCGGCTGCAATATCCATATCGATAAAATCGGGTGCTAGCTGAATAATCATCGCTGTATCTGTAGCAATGAGTTCGAACCACACATCATCTGTATTAAACCCTCCGCATTGAGTAGCCGGTTGGCTGGTAGTGGCGCCTGCTAAGTTGCCAAAAACGGGGCTGCATGCAGTGCCTTCTGTCACAACAGTCGCGTTAAAACACTCATCATTTAAATTGTTGCCCGAAGATGTAAACGAATCGTATACACAGAAATCGTAATTGAGATTGGCATCAGCATTTCCGGATCCGTCGTACAAGCGAACAAAATAACGCGTACCTGCAGCAATCGGAGCAATTACGATGCTCTCGGTAAAACCTTCAGTTTCAAAATCACCGCAACCAACATTTAGCAATGAGGCGCAATCCAAGCCTTCATAAACCTCAGCAATTGGATTAGTTGAACCAAATGGTGTGATATCGAAGAAAATTGAATCGGAAAGCGATGTAAATGTGTACCATGCATCAGATGCAATTTGCCCAGAGCAATCGAATCCAAAGCCTGCATCTGAGTTGAAATCACCGAAATTGCCTCCAAACGGATTTGTGCATGATGCGGTTGTTGGCAACTCAATGGCCGTTTCGCAGATATCGCCCGGAATTGAAGGTGTTGATTCTGAGTAAACACAGAAAGTAAAGTTTGGATTTGTCGCAGTAGCAGTGTAATAATCGAAAATCCGAACATAAATAACCTGCCCAGCAGCAAAACCTTCAAGACCATAAACTTCTGACTCGCCATCCACGGTAAAATCAACGCATGCTACATCGATAAGATTACTGCAATTGCTACCTTGGAAAATCTGCATAACAGGATCGAAGCCTAAGCCAATAGGCGTGCAATCGATATTTATTATTGAAGATCCATCACAAACGAAGCGATACCAAACATCATCGGTGTTCGTTCCGGTACAGGTCGCAGGCGTTGTCGAGCCTGTTGCATTGGTTAAGGTTCCTGCTACGCCAGTACAAAATGTGTTCACACCAACAGTTGTGGCAGCGATACAATTGTCGTTAGCCGGAGCATTGCCATTGCCCCCAGGTGTAAAACGGCATACTAAGGTTGTATTTGTTTGATTGGTTAGGCAATTAAATTCATTTACTTGTACATATGCAATTCCGGTAAAGGTTGCTGTCCATGTTATTTTGGCATCATCTCCACAAATATCATCCTGGTAATCAAGAGCAATAGTTGTATTGAGAGAATTAAATAAACTCAACTGCGAATCATAAGTTGAATTTCCTCCATCTGTTGCGCACAATGACCATTCATAAATATTGCCGGCAACTACATTATACGCCGAATATTCGCCTGCATAGATTGCTATCGAAACAGTTGTCCATGTGGTTGTAGGTGTAATCGTTGTTGCAGGATACTGCACTCCTAGCCAATCACATTGTGCGCTGGAAGTTTGTGTTAGCAGCAAAAGCGAAAATACCATTGCTGAAAAAAGGTGTAGCGTTTTTTTCATTTGTAAAAGATTAAGTCCGCGAAAGTACTCAGAAATAGTATATCGAAAATTATGCATTGCACTATTTATAGAAATTCATTTCATCGAGGTATTTCCACGCACGCTCGGGCATGAAACAGCGAACATCTTTACCCTCTGCAATTGCATTTCGAATCATGGTCGACGACAATTCAATTTGCGGCGCATCATCGGCCCAATAAACCGAGGGGTGGTTCCGCAATTCGCCGCCATCGTGGCCGATACGGGGGAATACCATAAGGCGGTAGTGCTCAAGCATGACTTCAGCATTTCGCCATTTCGGGAAACCCTCGAGGCTGTCGCTTCCCATAATAAGATAAAATTGATGCTTGGGGAATTTCTCCCCGAGATAGGCGAGTGTATTGGCAGTAAAGGATGGTTGAGGCAAACTAAACTCGGCATCGCTTGCCTTTAAATATGTGCAATCTTCAATAGCTGCCCGTACCATCGCCAATCGATGGTGCCCCTTGAGCAAGGACTTTTTTTCTTTAAACGGATTGTGCGGACTAACCACAAACCAAACCTCGTCGAGTTCGGTAAACTGCGCAAAATAACCGGCTATGGCTAGGTGACCAACGTGAAACGGATTGAAGGAACCAAAATAAAGTCCTACGTGCATAACGCTATTCTACACCGAGAAACTTGCCTACAATTGTAAGGGCATCTGCTTTAGCCTGGTCGAGCTGATCGTTAACGAGTACCGCATCGGCATGCTTCACGTATCCCATTTCTCTAGCCGCTTTTTGTACCCGAACTTCGTAGTCTTTATCGGTTTCGGTAGCTCTGTTTTTAAGCCTTTCCTTTAGCACATCGAGTGAAGGCGGTTGTATAAAAACGAGCAGTGCACGCGAACCAAAATGACGCTTGATATTCAATCCACCTTCAACATCCACATCAAAAATCACATTGTTTCCACGGTTCCAGATACGATGAATTTCTTCTTTGAGCGTGCCATAAAACGTTCCGGGATATACTTCCTCCCATTCGAGAAATTCGCCTTGTGCTATTTTCGAGGTAAAATCGTCGGTTTCGATAAAGTAATAATCGTGGCCGTTGATTTCGGTTGGCCGTTGCTTTCGGTTGGTTGCGGAAACAGAAAACTCAATCGATGGAATATTCTCGAGAATATGACGCACGATGGTAGTTTTACCTGCCCCACTAGGAGCGCATATAATGATGAGCTTCCCGTTCACACAATATTGTTTAATTGTTCCTTGATTTTTTCCAACTCGTCTTTCATTAATACGACGAGCTTTTGAATACCGGCGTGATTGGCTTTTGATCCAATGGTGTTAATTTCGCGGCCCATTTCCTGTGAAATAAATCCTAGTTTGCGGCCGTTGCTCACTTTCTCATTCATTGTTTCGCTGAAGTAGTTGCAGTGAGCAGCCAAACGTTGTTTTTCTTCAGTTAAATCGAGTTTTTCGATGTAATAAATCAGCTCTTCTTCAAAGCGGTTTCGATCGTACTCGACAGTCAATTGCTCCATTTTCAGAAGCAGCTTTGTACGGATAGTTTCGGCTCTTTCGGGATCAAAAACAGATACCTGAGATAAATTCTTATGAATATTATCGACACGCAATGTAAGTTCGGTTTTTAATCCATCGCCTTCCTGAATTCGAAATCCATCGGCTGCATTCAAGGCTATAGATAATGCTTCTTGAAATAAAGTCCAATCAGCCTCCGAAAGAAATTCTTCTTCCTCTATAAGTGCATCGGACAAGCCAAGCAGGGCAGGCAGAACTCCTGCAGTATTAGCCCCCAGCTTTGTTGCCAGCGCATCCATTCTAACGAAACGTCTTTGAAGCAATTCCTCGTTTATTGCAACATTGCCTTCTGCCTGCTTCAAAACAATAAAACAATCGATTTTACCTCGTTCAAGCACCGCCGCAATTTGCTGTCTGATCTCTGCCTCACGACTGCGTAAAACTCCAGGACTGCGTAAATTCAAATCGAATTGCTTACTGTTTAGCGCACGAATGTCTATGGATAGCTGCTTAGCGCCCAAGGAAACATGTGACTTTCCGAAGCCGGTCATCGATTTAATCATGTGAGCAAAAGTAAGAATAAACCCACATTAAGCAGCGCGATTTTCGTATGCCTTGTAAATCGAGATTGGATATTTATTTAACGCCGGCTTTCATTATAGAGACATGTTTACGGGATTTTTTTATTTAAGCACGAATTGAAAGCCTGGGGTTGAATGATTTCATGATTCTAACAATATTCCACCTTTGATCGCTCCAGCGCAATTCTCTTCACTTCACCTGCCGCACCTTGAATAAGCAGGTCCTGCGCCATATATTCGTCGACAAGCTCGAGAATTTTACGCTTTATCCGGGAAATTTTTTCACTGGCCGAATTGGAAGATGGATTGAGTAAATCATCAATCCGGCTATTTATTTCCTCGATACTTCCATAACGTTTATTGCTCTGGTACAATTCCATGATCTCATCTCGGTAGTCCTGCAGAAAATTCAAGCGAATACCCTCCGGATGCTTCAGGAAAAAGCGGTATAATGTATTCTCGAGCGGATTGAAGGGCAAAATGATGTTCCCCAGTTCGCGCACCCGAATGGTTCTTCCATTATTGTCTATTGTTAAACCGGGCGAGTTGCGGGTAATGTTGAAGCGCTCTTTAAACAAAATATGACTTCTGATTCCTTCCATGATGCGAAACACCTGCAGACATAATTCTTCCGAAACATTGCGTTCGCGAATGAGTTGCTGGCAATCGACACATACATCGGCCGTGCGCATTTTGATGGTGAAGTCTTTTCGGCGCTGGCAGTGATCGAGCATACAACCTATGGGACGCAGATGACGTGCTGTGGCATAATCGTTCTCGTTTTGAAACATGAACTTCTTTAAAATACCGGTTGCCAGCTGATAAGCAATTGGGTAAAGGACCTCCGTAAAACTGTACATTTTCCATTCCTCCGTGGCGATGAAATAATTGTTACGCCGGTTCGAATCGCTCGCCATAAGCCAGTTGTTCGCAGTTCGTTTGGAACTGAGCAGCACAACGTGATCATTATGTGGAATTTGCTTTTCGGCTCGATAATGCTCACAGATTTCGAAAAAATCAGTCCATTCAGTGCTATCATCTCCTTCGTTCTTCCACTGCGGATCGTTGTAGGGTTGAAAGAACACCGATTGTTGTTCGGCCACGACCGTTCGCATGAAATCAGCATCAATTTCAGCATCTGCTGCCGGTAAATCGGTATACCTTCCAATTTGGTAAGGCTGCTCGACACTGT
>CANMGM010000099.1 GCA_947497195.1 Bacteroidota bacterium | reverse complement strand
GGTGTGCCTCAGGTTGCTGCCGTATGCGTGTATCCGACTATGGTGAGAACCGCACGTAAGGCACTAAAAGGAAGCAACATCAATGTGGCCTCAGTTGCAACAGCATTTCCCAGCGGTTTAGCGCCGATGAAAGTAAAGCTCGAAGACACTCGTTTTGCCGTAAGCGAAGGCGCCGACGAAATCGACATGGTAATATCACGCGGAAAATTTCTGCAAGGCGAATTTAACTTCGTGTTCGACGAAATTGCCGCCGTGAAAGAAGCTTGTGGAAAGGCGCACCTCAAAGTTATACTCGAAACCGGCGAACTCAGCACGCTCGACAATGTGCGCCGCGCCTCCGATCTGGCTATTCGTGCCGGAGCCGATTTCATCAAGACCTCAACCGGCAAGGTACAACCAGCCGCCACGATGCCCGTAACGCTGGTAATGCTCGAGGCCATCCGCGATTATTACTACGAAACCGGCATCATGATTGGCATGAAACCCGCAGGTGGCATCGCTACATCAAAACTGGCGCTGCATTATCTGGTTATGGTGCGCGAAACGCTGGGCGAAGCCTGGATGAATCCTACCTGGTTTCGTTTTGGAGCCTCAAAATTGGCCAACGACATCCTCATGCAGCTCATGAAAGAGCAAACTGGCGTGTACCAGAGCTTAAATTATTTCTCAAACGACTGATTTTCCATACCATCATGGCAAAAAAACAGGATAAGAAACACGCGGATTCCGCTAGCGATAAAGCGATTCTGGACTTCGGCAAAGCGCAGAATTATACGCCTGCTCCCGAATCGACCGGACACATCCGCCTCAAAAAGCAATACGAATTGTTCATCAATGGCACCTGGGTAAAACCAAGCAAGGGTGTGTATTTTGACAGTGTAAGTCCTTCGACTGAGCAGGTTTTAGCACGTGTGGCTGAAGCTGGAGCTGAGGATGTAGATAAGGCTGTTAAAGCCGCACGGAAAGCCTACACCGAAGTGTGGTCGAAGATGCCGGCGCGCGAACGCGGAAAGTATATCTTCCGTATCGCCCGTATCATTCAGGAACGCGCTCGCGAACTGGCTGTAATCGAATCGATGGACGGAGGCAAGCCCATCCGCGAAAGCCGCGACGTGGACGTTCCGTTGGCAGCGAATCATTTCTTTTATTATGCCGGATGGGCCGATAAACTCGAATACGCATTTCCGGGTAAAACGCCCGAATCGCTTGGTGTAGCGGGACAAATTATCCCCTGGAATTTCCCGCTGTTAATGGCCGCCTGGAAAATTGCACCAGCATTGGCTTGTGGAAATACCGTGGTGTTGAAACCCGCCGAAACCACATCGCTTACGGCACTGAAACTTGCGGAAATCATTGAAGAATCGGGCTTGCCGGCCGGCGTGGTGAATATCGTTACCGGAGCCGGTGCTACAGGAGCTGCAATTGTGAACCATCCCGATATCGATAAAATTGCATTCACCGGATCGACCGAAGTGGGCAAAATCATACAGAAAGCCATCGCCGGAACGGGCAAGAAACTAACCTTGGAGTTGGGCGGTAAAGCTGCCAATATCATTTTCGAAGATGCTGCGCTCGACCAGGCGGTGGAAGGAATCGTAAACGGAATCTTCTTCAATCAAGGTCATGTGTGCTGTGCCGGATCGCGTCTGTTTGTGCAGGAAGGCGTTGCCGAAAAAGTGATTCGTAAACTCACAGACCGCATGGCCTCGCTCATTGTGGGTGATCCACTCGATAAAAACACCGACGTGGGTGCCATCAATTCGGCCGAACAGCTTAAAAAGATTCAGGAATACCTGAAAATTGGTGTTGCCGAAGGTGCCGAAATTTACCAGCCTACGTGCAGTATTCCGACCAAGGGAAATTTCTGCAAACCAACGTTGTTTTTGCACGCATCGCAGAGTCACCGAATTGTGCAGGAAGAGATTTTCGGTCCGGTGCTGGCTATTCAGACTTTCCGCACCGTTGAAGAAGTAATCGAAAAAGCCAACAATACGCCATACGGCCTTAGTGCTGGTGTATGGACTGATAAAGGTTCAAAGATTTTCAACCTCACCTCGAAGCTAAAAGCCGGCGTGGTATGGGCAAATACCTACAATAAATTTGATCCAACTGCTCCGTTCGGAGGCTACCGCGAAAGTGGATTTGGCCGCGAAGGCGGATTGCACGGACTACTTCCTTACCTTAAACTCAGCTAAAAATCATGGCAGAGACCAGAAAAAAAACGACAGCAAAAGCAGTGGTGAGCGTCAACGGAGCAGCTCCGAAAACAACGCGCCTCAATGTGCTTAAAACGTATAAAATCTTTATCAACGGGCAGTTTCCGCGCACCGAGTCGGGGCGATACTATCCCTTGGCATTAAAAAACGGACAAACGGTAAACGTTTGTTTATCGTCGCGCAAAGACGTGCGCAATTCGGTAACAGTTGCACGCGAGGCACAGGAAAAATGGGCGGGACGCAGCGGGCTCAACCGCAGTCAGATTTTATATCGCATTGCCGAGATGCTCGAAACGCGCCGTGAGCAGTTTATCGACGAATTACAGAGCTGCGGAGAAACACTTGCGCAAGCCGAACGCGAGCTAAATGCATCAGTTGATCGCTTGGTGTATTATGCCGGCTGGTGCGATAAATACACGGCCTTGTTCGGAACAGTGAATCCGGTGGCATCATCGCATTTCAATTTCTCGACCTGCGAAGCCATGGGTGTGGTAACCGTTGTAGCTCCGGAGGAATCGGGCTTGCTGGGACTTATTTCGGCCGTTGCGCCGATTATTGCTGGAGGAAATACCTGCATAGTGCTGGCTTCGGAGAAAATGCCGCTCAGCGCGGTGAGTTTTGCCGAGGTGCTTGCGACGTCTGACGTTCCGGCCGGTGTGATAAATATTTTAACCGGGCAGCGCAAAGAATTGCTCGCACACCTAAGTAATCACATGGATGTAAATGCGGTGTATCTGCATAGCAAAGACAAGGCAGAACATACACTGGTTGAAGAACTTGCAGCATTGAATATAAAACGCAGCGTGTGCGAATATGTGGCCGATTGGTTCGATGCGAAGGAAGAAAATCCATACCGCATTCAGCAGTTTCTGGAGACCAAAACTACGTGGCATCCGGTGGGGATTTAGAAAAGATGCCGATGAATTAACCACGAGGAGATTAATGGCATTCATAAATCCTTATATTTGTGCTTAAATAAAACAGCGATGAAACTGGCTTATATCTTCGGACTGCTTATTATCTTTAGTTTTCTATCATGCAACCCGAAACCTGGATGCACAGATTTTCGCGCAGAAAACTATGATCCATCAGCAGAGAAGGATAATGGAGAATGTGTTTTACAACGAGAGAAATTTTTGGGGGCATATATTGGCACCTCGGCTGGGTGTAACTTGATAAGTGCGGAGTATGAAACCACCATTCGTGAAGCAAACGACAACCTAACGGATGTAATTATTGAAAATTTAGGCGGCGTTGTTCAAAAGGATTTACGGGCAACCATTTCCGGAAATAACATCACTATCGATGAAAATAAGAACGCCCCGGACGGAGAATACGTAAACGGCACCGGAATAATCATTGGAAACTTAATTAATATAGAATTAAGGTATAGAATTGGCGGCGGAATTACGACTATCTGCCAATTGGAAATGCAGAAGTAAATTTATTTCGAGAGTTTAAAAATATATCCTCGATTCAGCACTTTTTCGCGTGTATTCGGGTTCCCGAAGTTCATCGTTAATATCGTTACAGAATAAGCAGGTGCTTTAAAAACAGTATCCAGTTTCCATCCTGCACTGTGTAAACGATGCAATCCATTTTTATTGGTAAAAACATACAAGGCATTTACGGAATCAAGCTCCCAGATCTGCCGAAGTTTCTGTTCGTCGACTTCCATTTGAACATGCTCCGAATAAACGTCAAGAGCCCTGGCATTTGCCTCCAGCACATATAAGCGATCGAGTGGCAATTTGTTTTCCAACGCAAAGGTGCCGGCTTTTCCACTCGCCTGGTATTCAAGAATCGTTGGATAAAAATGGGCCGCCATAATTGCATTCACCGAAAATGAACTCAGGAGAGAAACGAATAAAAAACGATTGTATGCACTCTCAAACCTATTAAAACCACTCCAGATTAGTCCCGCAATGCCAACAAACGCAACAAGAATTAACAGTACGTTTTTCAAAGGAAAAAACCATCCTACAATTAACAACGCAAATAGCCATGCAGCGCCCATTACAACGTAGTGCACTCCATTGATTCGCTTAAACAACAATTCGCTCTTACTTTTTAAACTGATGAAATAATCGGCAGCGATTACGGCCGCAAATGGAAACGTTACATAGATATAATGAGGTAATTTGTATTTCGAGAAAGACAACGCAATGAAGGGAAGTAGAAAGCCTCCCCAGGAGATCCACTCAGCGCGGTCCTTCACAAGCGTTAATGGTTGTTTCATTGCGCGTTTCATCAACAGAAGAAAGGCCCCAAAAACACCGATGCTCCAAGGTAGAAACGACCAGGCGAGGTTGTGCACAAAGAAAAACGGACCGGTATCGTTCTTCCACACATTCTCGCCGGTAATGCGCCCAAAACTTTGTTCCCAGAAATAGAAGCGCAGACCCGAAACGCCGGTTTTACCATTCACTACGAGTTCGGGATGTAAATCGAACTGATGGTATAATCCAATCAGCATCGGACTAATCACCAAACCAGTTACGGCAATTCCGACAAGCCATTCCCAACGCCACAAAACGCGCCAATTGCCCTTGAATAAAATATGCGTTCCGAATGCCAAAATGGGCGAAATGAGTCCCATCGGCCCCTTGGCTAGCATGGCAATGCCGGCAAAGAAAAATCCGCCCAAGCAAAAGAGCAAATTGCGCTTGTTTAGAAATTCAGCTATGAGCCAAACCGATGCAATTACCGAATTGGTAAGGTAGGTATCGGTGCGCACATCGTTGTTGAAATGATAATAGCCTTGCGTTGTAGCCAGAATTAAGGCTGCAAGTTGCGCCGTTTCTTTGTTATAATAGATACGCGCCAAGCGATAACAGGCATAAATTCCCAGTACTGAAAAAAGAATGGATGGGAGTTTAAAGGCAAACTCACTGATTCCGAAAATCGAGAAGAACAATCCGCTGATCCAGAAAATAAACGGAGGCTTATCGAGATAAGGCTTGCCGCGGTCGGTGAATTCCAGAAATTCGCCTTTTTTGAGCATCTCGACCGCCATCGAATAATACTGCGCCGAATCGACTTCCATAATGTCGACCGGAATTGCAAGAAAGTAGATACAAATGGCTAAGCAAATCCAGGTAATCGGACTTTTTAAGAATCTATTCTGGGCCAGAAGCCCAATCAATTCGCTGCGATTCAAAACGGGTATAAAAAAAGTGGGTAAGTTAC
Organism: Bacteroidota bacterium; assembly: GCA_947497195.1. Lineage (GTDB taxonomy): Bacteria > Bacteroidota > Bacteroidia > M30B66 > M30B66 > CAMCXT01. Next base: position 2,636 of record CANMGM010000099.1, on the reverse strand, counting down.
TTCTATCGCACCGCTCAACCGTTTGCCCTTGCTACCTTCCGGTCCTGGGGGAGTTCAACAGGAGCTGGTCGTAAAAGACTTACCCGCTGCAAATATAGGCGAACTGAAGCAAAAGCGTTATACATCCTTAGAAATCTTTCAATTTCATTCTTCCTTGAGAATAACATCCACAAAAACAGGCAAATGATCGCTATATCCACCTAGGTAATTTTTCCCACCATAGGTTCTGAAAGGCTCCATCGTGCCATATTTTTCGTTCTTCGTGAGCAGAAAATCGGCCCGAAACGCCATGGCACGGTTGTAATAGGTTTTCGCTCCCGAACTTCCTTTAACCAGCGCCTCCGAAGCGATTACCTGATCGAGATAGGCCCAATCGCCTTTGTAGCAATGTGACCCCCTATTATCCCCCTTTTGCCAGGCTACCAGGTTGAATAAATTACCGCTTTGAATAGTTGTGTCGATTTCGGCCTGCAAAATCTCGCGCATCGATTTATTGGTCGGATAATCATTAAAATCGCCCAGCAAGAGGATGTTTGCATTTTGCTCATTCGCCTGAATCGAATCGCAGAGGCGCTTTGCAACTTGCGCAGCCGCGATTCGTTTGGGCTCTGTTTCGGCTGTTCCGCCCGAACGGCTTGGCCAGTGATTGATTACAACATGGAGATTGGATTTGTTGGGCAGCATGCCTTTTACATACAAAATATCGCGCGTTGGTCGCGCCGAATCGCCCGGCATTGGCACCGGATAACTGGCACTTTTTAGAAATGTAAAACGATCTTTTTTATACAGCATTGCCACGTCAATACCACGTTTATCGGGCGAGTCGTAATGCACAACGAAATACCCCGACTTTTTAAGCGCGGTATTCTGAATCAGAAGATCGAGCACGCGGCGGTTTTCAACTTCGGCAAAACCAACCACATCGGGCAGATTTTCCCCTCCTACAGCTTGAATTACCTGCGCAACATGGTTTAACTTGGTTTGCAGGCGCTCATCGTTCCACTGCAGTTCTGATTTCGGTAAAAACTCGGCGTCATCTATGCCCTCATCGTCTGAAGCGTCGTACAAATTTTCAACATTGTAGAACATCACACGGATGTATTTCTCCTTCTTTTTGGAAGGCAAAAAATACCAGGATGTAAAAACCAAACTCAACGCTAAAAGCGCTATGGCGCTCAGATTTCGTTTTGTAGCTTTCATATGTTAAACACAAATTATACTGCAATGTACTGAATGAAAAACGGATAAAAAGTAGAACAACGTAAAAGTTATCTACAAGAATATCTTTCGCATAAAAACCACAAAACAAGGCTGTAAATTGCGGCGTGCAGAAAAGAATTGTTTTAACCGGCGGACCAGGTTTCGGAAAATCGAGCATCATACAGGAACTCGAACGCCGTGGGCATGCTGTATTTCATGAAGTGGCGCGCGAAATAATTCACGAAATGCAGACCAGTACAGGCGATTTCGACCTTGAAACATTTTCTACAAAAGTACAATTGGGGCGCATCAGGCAATTTCATCAGGCCTCGGAAAACATGCATTTTTACGACCGCGGCATCCCCGACATTGCCGGCTTTTTACTAAAAGATAAACTGCCAATCCCAAACGATTTGCTCGACTTCTGCACTACACTGAACTATCATAAAACGGTTTTTATAACTCCGCCATGGGAGGCCATTTACCACAAAGACCCCGAACGAAGAGAAGATTTCCGCGAGGCGGTTAAGGTGCATAAATCGCTCGAGGCAACCTACGCTTCCCTTGGTTACGAGCTCGTTGCTGTACCCATGGGTTCCATAGCACAACGCTGCGATTTTGTGTTGAATCACCTCGGAATTCGGTAAGGATGGAAGCACCACTGGATATTCTGCAGCGTTACTGGGGGCATGATCAATTTAGACCCCTGCAGGAAGAGATTATCCGATCTGTTTTGGATGAGGAAGACACGCTGGCACTGCTGCCAACCGGAGGTGGAAAATCGATTTGTTTTCAGGTTCCGGCATTGTGCATCAATAGGTTATGCATCGTTGTTTCTCCACTGATTGCTTTGATGAACGACCAGGTTGAGCACCTCGAAGCGAAAGGAATTGCAGCAGCCGCAATTACTTCAGCTATGCAGCCCGACGAGATTGGTATTGTACTCGAAAACTGCAGCAAAGGCCTCTATTCATTCCTTTACGTATCGCCCGAGCGTTTACAGAACGAGCAATTTCGAAATACACTTACAACAATCGATGTTGGCCTGATTGCCGTTGATGAAGCACATTGTATTGCACAATGGGGATTCGATTTCAGGCCGGCCTATCTAAACATTGCTTCACTTCGGGATATCGTAGGAAAAACTGTTCCGATAATTGCACTTACAGCGACAGCTACGCCCGAAGTTTGTACTGTAATTGCCGAAAAACTCGAAATGCGGAAACATCGTTTTTTTAGTAAGAGTTTTTTTCGGTCCGAAATCATTTATGTGGTGCGCAATACCGAAGATAAGCTGAGGCAATTGACGCGCATACTTGATAAAGTGCAGGGAACATCGATTGTTTATGTGAGGAACCGCAAACGCACGCGCGAAATTTCAGAATGGTTGAATTTACAAGGCATCAGCGCAAGTTCGTACCACGCCGGACTCGATC
>CANMGM010000098.1 GCA_947497195.1 Bacteroidota bacterium | reverse complement strand
GGAATACATCAAGCCAAAATTTGGCGAGAATTTTATCTAAACAATCAGAAATCATCAAAAGTTTTTTATCAGACAATTCAAATAAGGACCTTGCTTGCCTTGAGATAATTCAATAGTATTTCCCGATAGTGCAGTAAAATGGTATCAAATGCACCCCATCGAGCAGTTAGCCTTTTCATTTCGCACTTACGATTACTTGCTCTACTTTTGACCCCGCCCACGTCAATTCACAAACCCATGGGGAAATACGCCAAACTTTTTAAATACACTGCCATCGTCGAAGGATGGTCGTATCTGATACTTTTATTCATCGCCGTGCCGCTCAAGCGGATGTTCGACATGCCAATGGCAGTGCGCATATTTGGTTCCATACACGGCTTTTTATTCGTGGCATTTTGCCTGTTTCTGGTCTTAGCCTGGACCGACGAAAAATGGTCCGTCAAAAAAGCGGGACTAGCCTTTCTTTCCTCGCTCATTCCGTTTGGTACGTTTTGGTTCGACCGGAAGTATCTTTCGTAGAATTATCTGCTTGAGATATGCAATCCAACGCATCACACTCATCTCCCTTTAACCGCGCTGTACTTATCGCAGGCCTCGGTTTTTTCGTCGATGCCTTTGACCTATTGCTCTTCAACGTACTGCGCATTCCCTCGCTGAGCGAACTGGGTTTTTCGGGCGCCGAACTAACACGCAATGGCGAAACTTTGTTGGCTATTCAGATGGCGGGAATGATGCTTGGCGGCATTGGAAGCGGCATACTGGCCGATCGGTTTGGCCGCGCCTCGGTCTTGTTCGGATCGATTCTTTTATATTCTCTTGCCAATCTGGCGAATGCCTTCGTAAGTTCGTATGATATGTATGCCGTGCTGCGCTTCGTTGCAGGTCTTGGGCTCGCGGGCGAACTCGGAGCCGGCATTGCCATGGTTGGTGAGCGCATGCATGCCGAAAAACGCGGACTGGGAACCATTCTCGTCGCAACGCTTGGCGGATTAGGAGCCGTGGCAGCGGGCTTGTCGGGCGATTTGCTGCACTGGCGCACTGCCTATATTGTGGCTGGTGTAATGGGATTGTTGTTATTACTACTTAGGGTGAAAGGTTTGGAAACAGAACTGTTTCATCAGGCCCGCAAGAATGCATCGATACGCCGCGGAAATTTCTTCGATTTGTTTCGCAAAAAAGAGCGACGCAACCGTTTTATGCGTTGTGTATTTGCGGGCATGCCTATTTGGTATTGCGTGGGTATGTTGGTTTCGTTTGCACCCGATTTGGCGCGCGAACATGGCCTTACAGGCATCCGTCTCGGAACTTGTTTTGTACTATTCCAAACTGGAATTGCTTGCGGTGATTTAAGTTCGGGTTTGTTGAGTCAGTATTTCAGAAGCCGCCGCAAGATAATGCTTGGATTTATGTTGCTTGCACTTTGTGTTTGTGTGCTCTGGTTCGCGCAGTTTTATATCTCCAATTTCCTCTCTTTTTCGCTGCTATCATTGTTTATGGGCTTAGGCTGCGGGTATCTGAGTGTTTTTGTAACAACCACATCGGAGCAATTCGGCACGAATCTGCGCGTAACGGCAACTTCATCGGCTACAAACCTTATGCGCGGGTCCATTGCCGTGTTGGTTCCACTTCACCTTTTCCTTGTCGAATCAATTGGATTAAGCCGCAGCGATTCGCTTGCCGCAATTGGCATTATAGTTTGGGCCGCTGCGCTTTATGCAGTGCATGCAATGAATGAGACATTTGGCAAGTCGCTTGATTTTGTTGAGCAAGAGTAGGCGCAGGTGTGTGCATCAGTACAATCAGAAATTCATACTGCCGTTTATTGATAAATTACTGCTTTTTTGTTCATAAACAGACGCTATCAGAAGCATGAATTCTAATGGTATTGGATAATTTTCGCCATTGAAATTTCCGGTATGCAATCACTACGATTCATTTTATTTTCCTTGTTTTTCGTCACGATTAATTCAATTTCGTTTGGCCAAACCATAAAGTCGTTCTCTCAAAATCCGGCAGAATTTTTTGCCGATTTCAGCAAGTTTATGGAAACGGCCGATAAAAAAGCGGCTAAAGAGCTGCTTGAACGCTTTGAACCCATTTGGATGAGTAAACTAAATGGGAGTCAGCAGGTAGCAGTTATTGGCATTGCCAACGGCATGCTGAAAAAACGAATGACCGCCTTTCCCAATTTCAATAATTACATTCTCACTGTTCTATGTTGGAGCGAAGGCAATAAATCCATTCAACAATTTCTCGACTGGCACGAATGCGCCGGTAAAACCATGGCTAAGGCGACCACCGGTAAATATGATCAGTTCTTACAAACAACTCAGGATTTATTCAAAAGCAATGCATTGTATCAGAGCAATGCCATAAGTTGGTACGCAACACGAGGCGATTTTACGTTTAGCTACGATTCAATTCCCAAAGTACATTTTGAAACGGGCGATATTCGTGGTGTAACTCGAGGCGATTCGACTCTGATAAAGTTTACCTCCGGCACACTCCATCCACTTGATTTTAAGTTTTATGGAAATAAAGGTAAAGTATTGTGGACCAGAAATAATCTTGCCGAAGAAGAAGCTCATGCCACGCTAACACGCTATGTTTTACCTGTAAAATCAACAAAATTTAGTGCCGATACGGCAACCTTGCATTTTCCGAAATACTTTAAAGAGCCGCTACTTGGACAGTTAACTGAAAAGCTATCTGATAATGTCGAAGGACGTGATGCAACATATCCACGATTTACCAATTACAACAACTCGTTTGCCATTCGTGATATTTATAAAAATGTAGATTATGTTGGAGGAATTACCATCCAAGGAAAACAGCTAATTGGTTCAGGAACAGCTCAAAATCAGGCAACGTTTACATTTAACCGCGAAGGCAAACCTTTCCTCATAGCACGTTCCATGTCATTTTTGATTGAAGATAAAAGCCTGCAGTCATCCAGTTCGGCTGTTAAGTTCTTTATCGAAGAGGATTCAATCGTCCATCCAGGGCTAACCTTCCGTTATCTGGATGAAAAAAAAGAACTCTTTCTGTTGCGTAAGCAGGAAGGAATTGCAAAAACACCTTATTTCGATTCTTACCATCAACTTGATATGGATTTTGAATTGCTTTCATGGAAAACCGATGAGCCAACAATTCGTTTCAAAGCCATTGCCGGAGCGGTTGAAAGTAAGGCCTTGTTCGAGTCGGCCGATTATTTTCGCGAACAGCGCTACATCGAAATTCAAGGCATCGACAATGAGAGTCCACTGCTTGTTTTGCGCAAACTTGCCGATAAATTGGGGAGAGATGAATTCTCGGTGAAAGAAGCGGTGAATTGGTACCGTGTAGACGAAACACAGGTGAAACACATTCTCATCCGGTTGTCCTATTTGGGCTTCATTATTTATGATGAGGAAGCCGAATGGGTTACGCTAAAACCACGACTGCGTAAATACCTGCTTGCGGTAAACGGAAGAGCCGATTATGATGTAATCCAGTTTTTTTCAAACGTATACGGAAGCGACAACAATGCTGAACTGAGTCTGCTAAACGGCGATTTACGGATGTATGGCGTAGAAAAAATTTACCTCAGTGATTCGCAAAATGTAATAATCTATCCCAAAAATCAGGAGCTTGTAATTCGCAAAAACAGAAACTTCGATTTTGCTGGACGCATTATGGCTGGCCGATTTGAATTCTTCGGAAAGAAGTTCGATTTCGATTACGACAAATTCAAAATCAACCTCGAGAATGTCGATTCCTTAAGGCTTCGTGTTACCACCGACGAAAAGGATGAATTCGGTAAAGTGCAACTGAAAAAAGTAAAGACTGTAATTGAAAATGTTATTGGCGATTTGCTCATCGACCATCCTATAAATAAAAGCGGTACGCGGCCGCTCGCACAATATCCAATCTTCAATTCAAAGAAAAACTCCTATGCCTATTATGAGCGGAGTTCTATTCTGAATAGTGTGTACAAGCGAGGCAATTTCTATTTCCAGCTCGATCCCTATCAGGTCGATTCGCTCGATAACTTCTCGAACGAAGGTTTGATTTTCGATGGTACTTTCGTTTCCGCCAATATATTTCCCGATATGCGCGAACAACTCCGACTACAGGAAGATTATTCGCTCGGGTTCAAAAAGAAAACAGATGAAACGGGACTGCCGATTTACCAAAGCAAGGGAACGTTCATCAATAATTTTCAGCTTAGCCACAAAGGATTGCGCGGTAACGGCGAAATTAAGTTTATCACAGCCACGGCCAAATCCGACGACTTCGTATTCTTCCCCGATTCGGTCAATGCATTCTGCCGAAGCCTTACCGTAAAACCCGAAACAATCGGCAAAGTTGAATATGCCGATGTTGAAGCCGCTGATGTTAAATTGCATTGGGAACCTTACAAACCCAATAAATTCGAATTCAAACAAACAACCCAGGCTATTTCGATGTACTCGGGCGAGTCGAAACTCAAAGGAAAAATTGCCATTGGCGAAGATGGCATGACCGGAGCCGGAACACTCGAATTTGCCGCTGCCGAAATTGAATCGAAAGAATTCCGCTTCAAGAAAGAAGACTTTAAATCAGATACGGCCTCATTTGCCTTTACAGCTCGCGATGTAATTAAAGAAGACGGTACCAAAGAAGTGGCTATCAAAACCGATAACGTAAAAGCCGATGTGAGCTTTAAAAACCGAATGGGCCAATTTAAATCGAACGCTGAAGATTCGTATATCGAATTCCCGGTAAACAAATACATCGCATACATGGACGAATTGCGCTGGTATATGGATAAAGATGAAGTTGATATGAATTCGTCGATGAACGAAATCGACCTCATCGGTTCCAAGTTCGTCTCGGTACGGCCCGATCAGGACTCGATTACATTCGTGGCGCCCCGCGCAAAATATGCCATGGCCGACCGAACCATTCGAACGCAGGGCGTGAAACTAATCCGAATCGCCGATGCTACAATCTATCCAAACGAGGAAAAATTGAATGTAGAACGAAATGCTGTTATCACAACATTAACAAATGCAAAAATCAACGCGAACAACGATACCAAATACCACGATATTTACAATGCATCTGTTGATATCATCAGCAAACACAAATATACCGGCTCGGGCGACTACGATTATGAAGACGCTACCGGTAAACTTCAGAAATTAAGCTTTACAAGTTTATCTCAGGATACAGTCGGCAATACTATTGGAAAAGCACAGGTCGATGAAAGTGCAGCATTTACCCTTAGTCCTGAATTTGAATTCAAGGGCGATGTTGAGTTGTATGGTCCGGTAAAGAACTTAACATTCAAGGGCGGTGCGCGCTTGGTTTACACATGCGATAAAGTGAACAAGTCGTGGTTTAAATTCAAAACCGAAATCGATCCGGGTAACGTGAGTATTCCGGTCGATTCGTTCCCGAAATCGCTCGACAGCGAAAAACTCATGGCCGGTTTGGTGCTTGTAAAAGATTCTACACACATTTACCCCGTGTTCATGTCGAAGAAACAAAAAGCGGGCGATCAGGAAGTGTTTACGTCACGTGGCTTTTTGCGCTTCGATAAAGGCACTTCAGAATATCGCATTACTACGAAAGAGAAATTTGAGAATAGCGCATTGGCCGACGATTACGTAGCAATGAACCAGGCCAATTGCAATGTTTCGGGCGAAGGGAAGATTAACTTCGGGCTCGACCTTGGACAAGTGAAAGTGGAGTCGTACGGAACGATTGCGCAAGATATTGCCAACGATGAAACAAAAATTAAAGCCACCATTGCCGTCGATTTCTTCCTAGCGCCCGAATTATGGAAACACATGGAAGAGACAATCGCCGGTACCAGTGGATTACAAGCTTCAGACGTGAGTTCGGACGCCTATAAAAAATCGATGACCCGCCTGCTGGGTAAGGAAGCTTCGGAAAAACTATTCCGCGAAATGGGAAGCACGGGCGTTATTAAAAAAATCCCCGATGAACTCAATCACAGCTTGGTGTTTACGAATGTAGACATGAAATGGAACACCGAATCGCGCTCCTACATTTCTGAAGGATGGTTGTCTTTATCTAATCTGAGTAAGAATCCATTTAACAAGGTCGTTAAAGGCAAACTCGAATTGGTGAAGAAACGCGGAGGCGATATTCTGAATCTGTATATCGAGTGCGAATCGCAAAAGTGGTATTTCTTCAACTACAGCCGTAACGTGATGAACGTAATTGCCGGCGACGAAAACTTCAACAAAGTGGTGCGCGAACTCGACGCCAAGAAACGGCAGGTAGATGGAGATAAAGGTGGTCCTCCTTACCAATTCATGATTGGTGTTGAGAAACGTAAACGCGATTTCATTGAGCGTTAATTGCTAGGGAATTTACCGCTAAACCTTTGTCCCCAATTCTTTTAAACGTCTTGCGTGCGAAAGAAATGCTGCGGTAAAACTTGGCTTTAGATGATACATGACTTTTGTAAATCCTATCCGAATGAAGAATCCGGTAAAGCATGCAACATTGTAATTTCTGCCCCTTCAATTTTCGCAGCCATAACCGCCAAACCATTTGTTACGACTAAGAATGGCACGTGTAAACTTAAATTGTATCGTGCAACTTGATCGAAAACAGCCTGCGATAATTGTACATCAGCTTGTTTACATTCTACAAGCATCCAGGGCTGCATGGCAGAATCAAAAACCACAATATCGGCACGTTTTTTCATGCCATGCAGCGAAAGCGAAAACTCAACTGCAATTCGATTTTTGGGATAATGGTGCGCATCAACCAAAAAATGAAGAAAATGCTGCCGCACCCATTCTTCGGGCGATAAAGAAACCCACCGCTTTCGAAAAGCATCATATATTTGCGTACTTTCACCGAACTTCCTCAGTCGCAACTCTGCTTCGGGCAAATTCAACTGAGGAAAAAGGCTTGAACGTTCATCCATGAAAAACAAATCTGATATCGTAAATAATTGGCTTCCAAGGTACACGGGCTTGCCTTTGGAAGAATTCGGCAAGTATATTTTGCTGACCAATTTCGGAAATTACGTCGATAAATTTGCAGAGATTCACAAAGTACAGGTTGTTGGAAAAGATCGCCCCATGCAGGTAGCCACGGCAAACGGAATCAGCATCATCAATTTTGGAATGGGAAGTCCGAATGGCGCTACCATTATGGATTTACTGTCGGCGCTCAATCCCAAAGCCTGTTTGTTTTTAGGCAAGTGCGGCGGGTTGAAACGAAAAAACAACGTGGGCGATTTAATTCTTCCCATTGCAGCGATCCGCGGAGACGGAACCTCAAATGATTATTTTCCGCCTGAAGTACCTGCACTACCTGCATTTTCGCTTCAAAAAGCAGTATCGACAACCATCCGGAATTTCAACAAAGATTACTGGACCGGAACGGTTTATACCACAAATCGCCGGGTATGGGAGCACGATAACGAATTCAAGAAATACCTTCGAAAAGTCCGTGCAATGGCGATCGATATGGAGACGGCAACCATTTTTAGCGTAGGCTTTTACAATAAAATTCCAACGGGCGCCTTGTTACTTGTTTCCGATCAACCCATGGTGGCGACTGGTGTAAAGACCGAGAAATCAGACACAGCGGTAACGCAAAACTTTGTCGACGATCATCTGAAAATCGGCATCGAATCGCTAAATGAACTGATTAATAATGGACTAACCGTTAAACATCTACGTTTCGATTAACATCATGCCCTTTTCGCGTCGTATTACCTTATTTCTTTTTGGAACTCTCTTGGGAGGCTTCTTTGTTTGGGCCGTACTTATGCGCGGTCGCGATTTTCCGGCATGGACACCCGAAGGAAGAATTTTAGAGCAATTGCGAGCGCATCCAATAAAAATGGCGCCCAAAGCAAATTGCCAATTGAAATGCGCAGGATTGAAAACAGATGATGTTATAGCGGTATTGCAAAGTGCCGAAGTTCTTTTTAGCGAGAGTTCCATCCGCGACAAAGAGATACCTGAATACATTTTGGAAGGAGAGGGAGTTTCAAAGCAGAAACTGAAGATGAAATTCCGATCGGAGTACTTAAGCACGAAATTGCTCGAAG
>CANMGM010000097.1 GCA_947497195.1 Bacteroidota bacterium | reverse complement strand
CCAGAATGGCTCCGCCGTTTTCGCGAATCGATGTGCTGAGATCGGGGGCCATGATGTCGATTCCACAAATATCCAATCCAACCACGCGCGCAATGCGTTCGGCCATAAACACATTGTTGGGATGCACCAATTCGGTGATATCGGTGGCTGTTCCGCCTGTACTTAAGTTTGCCGTCGATTTTAGGAAAAGCTCTTGTCCGGCCGGAATTACACTTTCGAGTTCCAAGCCTTTATCGCGCAGAATGTTCATCGTCATCTCATCTACCTTGATTGCCGTGAGCACTTTTTCGTGCCCGTAACCGCGACGTGGATCTGAATTTACCTGATCGATAAGTTCCTGAATGGTATGCTTTCCATCGCCTATTACCGCAGCCGGTGTTCGTTTTGCGGCGGCCACGAGTTTGTAGTTTATTACCAGCAAACGAAAATCGTAACCGGTAATGAACTTTTCGCAAATTACTGCACGCGAAACACGCTTTGCTGCTTGCAGGGCTTCCTGCGCGTCTTCCCAGTTTGTTACATTAATTGTTGCTCCACGTCCGTGGTTTCCATTAACAGGCTTTAAAACGATTGGATAGCCAATTCGACGAACAGCATCCTCCAAATCTTCCTCGTCGTAAACAATAAAACCTTTTGGAACAGGAATTCCTGCGGCGTCGAGTATGTTTTTGGTCTCTTCCTTATCGCAGGCAATTTCGACTGCAATATTCGAAGTTGTAGAGGCTACAGTAGCCTGAATGCGGCGTTGGTTTACGCCATAGCCCAATTGTACCAGCGAGTGGCGATTAAGCCGAATCCACGGAATATTTCTGTTCTTCGCTTCATCCACAATCGAACCGGTTGATGGCCCTAGGCGTTCATCTTCGCGGATTTCGCGCATGGTTTGAATGTCGTTCTCCAGATCATATTCTTGGTTCATTGCAATGGCTTCAGCAATGCGAACAGCAGCTTTAGCGGCATAGATTCCAGCTTTTTCCTCCATGTAAGCAAATACTACGTGGTACTCGCCGGTCTGGCCGGTTCCGCGGGTGCGTCCAAACCCTACATCCATTCCTGCCAAGGTTTGAATTTCGAGTGCAATGTGTTCGATGACATGACCCATCCAGGTGCCTTCGCGTACACGCTTAAAGAATCCTCCAGCATGAGCTTCAGAGCATCGATGACTATACATCGATGGAAACATTGTCTCCAGCCGCTCTGCAAAACCATCGATGCTATTGGTCGGAAGCTCTTCGTATTGTCCAATATCGAGGCGCATAACAATGAGTTTATGTCGGCGAATTGACCAGTAGTTGGGGCCGCGCATTGCCCGTATTTCGAGGATGTTCATAGTGTAGGCAGATTGGAAATGAAAGGCACAAGATAATTGAATTCTCATAGAAGAAATTGTTCATATCAATCAAATTATTAGTTCAATCGGGATTCTATCCCAATAGAATTAAGGCTATAGAGCCTCAAGTGTCTGTTAATTTGCGAATTGCAAATTAAATGCGGGTTTAAATTAAGCGGCGAGCGGTAACAAAAAATCAAAAGAATTGTTCATTAAACAAAAATTTATTTTAGATTTGTTCACCTTAATCAGAATTTAAGCTTTTAAATGCATGGATTTTAACGAGCAGAACGATCGCGAAGAGATTTATTCAAAACCGGTTAGAGCAGGCAAACGCACCTATTTTTTTGATGTCAAAAGCACGAAAGGTGATGACCTTTACCTAACTATTACAGAAAGTAAAAAACGCTTTCGCGACGACGGAACATTTTATTACGAGAAGCATAAAATTTTTCTATACAAGGAAGATTTCGAAAAGTTTTCGGAAGGCTTGAACGAGGCAATTCAGTTCATCAATTCAACAAATCGCAGTGAGGTTCGAAGCAACGGACATGTTACTGCAGTTGAAAATCAATCGGCATCAGCACAAGGTTGGTCGGATGTTGATTTTGATGATTTGGGCGGAAATTAGTCCGTAATCGTCTGTTTAGTTTGCCACGATAAACCAGGCCAGCATCGCTGCTGCGAGGTAAGCTATTGTATTGGCCGCCGAGGTGTAATCTTTTGCGATGCGCTGACCTGTAAAAACGAAAAGCAGTGCCAGTGACGAAAGTGCAATTCCGCCTTGAAGCAGCCACGCTGCCTGCGCAAACACGTATAAGCCCACACCGAAAAGGCAAGCCAAACCAGCCGCTATCTCGGTAATGGTTAGCAGTATAAATAAAAGGCTAGATAAGCTACGGAATGGCGACTTTTCAAAATAGGAAATTACCCAAGCACGATTGCCTTTAAAGTCGATTACCTTATCGAAACCTGATTGCAGAAATAATGCTGAAAAAACGAGTCCTACAAAGACCTTTAATAAACTATAAAAATCAGGCGAACTCAAGAGCATTGCGATTTAAAAATGGTGGACAAAAGAATGGAGTTGTTGCTGCATCGCCCTAAGCGTGTGTTCATCGCGGAGATTCATATTTTCATCGAGCAACGAACGAATCATCGAAATCGGTAATTTGTTGGAATAGACTTCAGCTTTTAAGTAATGGAAGATTTCTGTGAGATGGTTCAAACCTCTGATATTCCCCCCACGTCCTGAAGCAATTCCGGTTAGGGCAATGCGCTTATTTTTGAAGATTTCCGGATCGGCACAATCGATTACCAGCTTCAAAATTCCGGGAATGCTCGCATTATACTCAGGCGCTATTACTAATATCTTCGGATGTGTATCAAATATTCTGTGCGCATACGAACGAAATGGATTATCTCCTTTGCGGTAAATGAAATCGCCGATGGAAGCATCCGGTAAATCAGTGAGCGACTCAAATGAATATTGAACACCTTCATTCGCGGCAATTTGTGTGTAAATTTCTGAAAATCTTGCCGTCTGACTGTTTAGTCTGTTTGTGGCACTGAGAATTGTAAGCATAGGTTGTAGCAATGCAAAGTAACTAGGAATCGATGAAATTGTTTCACCTAGGAAATACATATTTGGACTAAAATGAAAACTTAATTCGATTGTTTCGTATTCAGCACAGTTGGAAACGTTTTTTTTACTTTTTTTGCAATCGTCAATGCGCAACCTAAATCGAATTTCGCTAATATGTTTGTGTGCTTTATTTGCACTATGCAGCAGTATTGAGGCTCAGTCGTTCAGAACAGAATACCGCACCTGGAAAAAAGGATACAAGCGTAATTTTCGTATTGACGAAACCTCCCCGCTTGGGCGTATTGGTGTTTTGCGATTACGCTTTTTCAAGCCGAGAGCAAATTACCGCACCACTGCAGATTTACTGGTATCGACCTCGAAGGAGGTAATTGCGTTTCCAACTACAACCGGTAAAACAATGGAGTATACTGCCTTTGCTAAGGCTGTGTTCAGGATTTACGAACAACCCTGCACGCTAACGGTTTACAAAAGCGCGAAGGCATTAACGAACGAAAACTACCAGAACTTCCTTTTTGTGCCTTTCCGCGATTATACTTCGGGTGATGAAAGTTATGGAGGTGGCAGGTACATCGACCTTCTAGCAAGCGATGTGAAAGACGGGAAATTGATAATCGACTTCAATCGCGCCTACAATCCTTATTGCGCTTACAACGAATTGTATTCTTGTCCGGTACCCCCAGCCGAAAATTCACTTCCCCTCGAGATTCGGGCAGGTGAGAAAAAATACCGTAAACGCGGTAGGGCTTCACGAAATCAATAAGTGATCCAGTAATACATCAGTTTAATGTACTCATTATTCACCATGATGAGTCCGTTCTCTTTTGCCCACCATTTGCTTTCGTTGTAGGAGATTGAAGGCGCCCCGGATATGCATAGTTCAATGCCGGCGGCTTCGAACTGTTTGCGAAATGCATACTGCATGCGCGCGGTATGAAAACGATCGCTGAGAACGATTATCTTCTTCAGGCTATTATTCTTGCAGTAAGCCAAAATCGCATCACATTCCTCGCGTGTGGAAGTTCCTATTGGAAGCAGCGCAATTGCCGTTTCGGGAACTCTAAATTCCAACAATTTTATCTTGGTCAAATCACATTCTCGCACATTCAGGTCGAACGACTCGAGCAATTCGGGAATCGATTCGCCGGTGCACACCAATCTTTTTGCATACCCCGACCGGTATAAACTTGCCGCTTGTTTTGCACGAGCTTCAGGATTGCCCGAAAGAATAAAAATAGCATCACTTTGTTGCAATGTATCTTCTTTTATTAAACCAGCTCCAAGCCAGCGCATCATCGGACGACGCAGCAACCAGAGCGAACTGCAAAAAATGAAAATAAGCAGAACAGTTATGAGCAGCTTTTTTAGCAAGGGTTTGTTTTTCATTCAATGCAAATTTCAATTATCTATTCACAAGTATGCCGAAAATTATGCAATATAAGCCTTCAAACTTCGTTACTTTGCAGTTCTAATGATGAAAAAAATTACGCTTGTCTCATTGCTTTTGCTGTTGGGTTTCTCGCTGGTTACGGCGCAGAGCAACAAACGCAAACCGGGAGATTTACTCCAGTTTTCGGGCGTTGTGGTGAGTGGTGATAGTTTGCAGCCTGTTCCGTTTACAGCAATAACAGTTAAAGGAACATACCGCGGAACGTTGAGCGATTACTATGGTTTCTTTTCGTTCGTAGCGCAGGAAGGCGATACCATCGAATTTTCGGTTTTGGGTTTTCAGAAATCGACTTATGTGTTGCCCGATAGCCTGGAAGGCTCACGTTACTCAATCATTCAGGTCTTGAATCAAGATACAATCATGCTTCCTACAACCGTAATCTATCCTTGGCCAACCAAAGAACAGATTTACGAATATTTCCTGAAGGCGCCCGTACCCGATGATGACCTTGAACGGGCGCGTAAAAATCTTGCGCAGGAAACGATTGTCGACATGGCACTTACCGTTCCGATGGATGCCACCATGAATTACCGCAACTCGATGAGTCAATACAATACACGCTTATACAATGCAGGGCAAATTCCGATGAACAACCTGCTAAATCCTATCGCCTGGGCCAAATTCGTGCAGGCCTGGAAGAAGGGCGAATTCAAAAAGAAACCGACTCGTTAACGAATGCCCCGATTTACCCGCCTGCTTTTTCTGGTTGTTTTATTTTCTGGTTTTTCGACTCAAAATTCCAATGCGCAGGCCGTTCTATCTGGAAAAATTACCGGGCAACAGGGTAATATTTTATCGGGCGTTATTCTATACCGCCTCAACAAGATGAGCAGCAATACCAGCTCAGACGCTGATGGTAATTTCAAATTGAATCTTCCCTCCGATACGGCAGTTGGAATTGTGGTAAAGCTATCGGGATATCTCAGCGATACCTTAACGCTAAAACTTGCAAAAGGCGAAAACCGCAAGATTAAAATTCAGCTCGAGCAAAATACCATTGAGTTGGGCACGGCTGTTATTACAGATCAGCGTGCACTCGAAACCGGCATGGTGCCCATTGATCGCCGCATCATAACAAGCATTACCGGTCCGGCGGGCGGCATCGAGATGACCATCAAAACACTTCCGGGCGTTTATTCGAACAACGAACTCAGTTCGCAGTATTCGGTGCGTGGTGGCAATTATGATGAGAATCTGGTATATGTAAACGATGTTGAGATTTACCGTCCGTTTCTGGTACGCGCCGGGCAGCAGGAAGGATTGAGCTTTCCGAATCCCGATATGGTCGAAAGTCTGCGATTTTCGGCAGGAGGCTTCGAGGCAAAGTATGGCGATAAAATGAGTTCGGTGCTCGACATCCGCTACAAACGTCCAAAAGCCTTTGGCGGTGCCGTATCGGCTTCGGTACTGGGCGGGAATGTTCAGGTCGAAGGTGCTACAAAAGATTACCGATTGGCCGGAATGTTGGGCGCGCGATACCGTTCAACGCAGTATTTGCTGAACAGCCTCGATGTGCAGGGTCAATACCGTCCGGCATTTACCGATGTGCAAGGATTTTTAACTTTTGCACTGAACGACAAACTCGATATCGACCTGCTTGGGAATTATGCCGTGAACAATTACCGCGTTTTTCCGCAGGACCAAAAGACCGAATTCGGAACAATCAACCAGGCGCTACAATTGCGCGTGTTTTTTGAGGGAAAAGAGCAAAATCGCTTTGCAACCGGAATGGGTGCAGCCACCTTAAATTACCGTCCAAATCAAAAAACAAACCTGAAGCTTATTGCTTCTTCATTTAACTCAACCGAATCGGAGCGATCGGATGTTGAAGGCTTTTATTTCATCGACGAGCTCGAGCGCGACCTCGGAAGCGAAGATTTCGGAGACGTGGCGTTTAACAGAGGCATTGGGTCTTTCCTCACGTTTATTCGGAATCGCCTCGATTATCAGGTTGCCAATATTGAGCACAAGGGAAATCATGCCTTCGACAATCAATTTTTGAGTTGGGGAATTCGGGCGCAGCGCGAGCAGATTCAGGATGAGCTCAAAGAGTGGAAAATGATTGACTCGGCAGGCTATAGTTTACCAACCGGACAAACATATGAGTATCCGGTTTTGGATGAGGAAGCAATCGTGCTCGACAGTTATTTGAAGACCGAAGCCCAATTGGAATCGTATCGTTTTCATGCATACATGCAGAACGAGTACCGCTGGAAACGCGATTCGATTCAGTTTACCCTTACCGGTGGTTTGCGTGCTAATTACTGGACATTGAACCAACAGGCGCTGCTAAGTCCGCGGGCGGTTTTTTCGATGCGACCGCTTTCGTGGAAACGCGAGATAACATTCCGCGCAGCTGCCGGACATTATGCCCAACCACCGTTTTACCGCGAATTACGAGGGTTTACGGGTGAAATCAACAAAGATTTAAAAGCACAGGAAAGTTGGCATTTTATAACGGGAGCAGAGTTTACCTTTAAGTCCTGGGGCCGCGATTTTAGCTTCTATTCGGAGGCGTATTACAAAATTTTGCGCAACCTTGTTCCATACGAAATAGACAACGTTCGCGTGCGGTATTATGCCGATAACCTGAGCAATGGCTATGCAACAGGCTTGGATTTGAAAGTGAATGGCGAATTCGTGAAGGGGGTTCAAAGCTGGGCTAGCTTAAGTCTGATGCAAACCAAAGAGGATATCCGAAACGATTTTTATTACAAGTACTTCAATGCCGATGGCGAATCTGTGATTAAAGGCTATTCGAACGATGAGATTACCGACTCATTGCGTGTAGAGCCCGGATTTATCCCGCGACCAACCGACCAGCGTTTCAATTTCAGTTTATTCTTTCAGGATTATCTGCCACGTAACGAAAGTTTAAGCATGCAGATTACGCTCATTTTTGGCTCGCGACTTCCGATGGGCCCACCCGATTTGAACCGGTATCGCGACACCTTGCGCATTCCGCCGTATCGAAGAGTTGACATCGGATTTACCAAGCATTTCATCTCCCAAAATCGTCCGTATACAAAATCGGGTTTTCTTAAAAACGTAAAGGCGCTTTCGCTTTCGCTGGAAGTATTCAATCTGCTGGGTGTAAACAATACCGTTTCGTATTTGTGGATTAAAGATGTAACGAACAGATTGTATGGGGTTCCGAATTACCTCACCAACCGCTTACTTAATTTGCGGCTGCAGGCCACATTTTAAATCTTCGCCTTCAGATCTATAAGTCTTTGCCGGATGTCTTTGAGCTTCTCAATTACCTCCGCAGTACCTTCCGGCTTATTGCGTTTTTCGCGCATGTGCTGGCGCGCGCCTTCGAGTGTAAAGCCACGCTCCTTTACCAGATTGTGAATAGTCTTGAAGGTCTTGATATCGGCAGCCGTGAAAAGCCGGTTGCCTTTTTTATTTTTTGTAGGACGAATCGCATCGAATTCTTTTTCCCAAAAGCGAATAAGCGAGGCGTTCACCGAGAACATATCCGCCACTTCACCAATGGTGTAGTATAACCTATCTGAATTATCATCGATGATCGACATAAAGATGTACGTGGCTTAAAATAAATAGCAAATTTAACCAAGGCTGAAAAACGAACTATCTCATGTGGAAAAAGTTTAACAACTTGTTATTCAGTTTTGAATAGCGTGTAAACGAACATGCTCTTTTCCAACTTCGTTACCTTGTTT
>CANMGM010000096.1 GCA_947497195.1 Bacteroidota bacterium | reverse complement strand
TTTAAACGTTTATATACGACTAATAAGGCGTTTGAGTCGTAACTTTGCTGTATGGGGAGGAGGAGTGGTGGACCCCTACCCCATCCTAACCAAAAATCAGTTTATCATAGCTATTTCATCAGTATTCACAAGGCTTTTAATGCACGTGAACAATTCGAAACACTTCTCTCAAATTTCCCGATTCGCAAATCAAAACATACATCCCGACCGGTAAATTCCCCAAGGCGATTTCCACTTCAAACTCGCCCGAATCAGCTCGCCGGATATCCTTCCGCAACAAACAACCCGATGCAGTAAACAAACTTAGGCTCAGAAACGGCTCGCCTGATGCAACGCGCAACCGCGTATTTTCCTTTGCCGGATTAGGATACAGCGATGCCCAAGCTTTTGTCCCGCGTGAAGCGGGCAGCGAATCGGCAGCGGTTGTTTGGTTGGAATTATTCACTGTATTTAAAACTCCGGGGAGCGAATCCCGCAAAAAGGCACGAACCAATTCTGCGTCCGTGCGCTCCACTTTCGAAATCTCCCGAATCAATACTTCATCGCTGCAAGCAAGCGGCAAAACAGTTGGATCTACAGGCTTACGGTCGATGCTACCGGCTGTTACCACTGTAAAACGCGTTCGCTCTGCCTTGCTAATTTTTTTCTTGGATGTCTTCAGATGCGCTTCCTGATCTTCGTAACACATTAAAGCTGTTGCGAAATGTTGCCCGCGGCATGACACTCCCCATGGAAAGCTAAATCCGGTTTCGGTGCTTAAAGGCTTCCATAGCGACTCAAGCGTGCCGTCGGCCATAAATACACCCTGCCAGGCGTTGTGGTTTAGTGGCTGACCGCTAACTGACATACCTTTAGTATCGCGTTCTTTAAAATCGAGCACGTTGGTAAACTCGCCGCCCATAACAAATGCGCCATCGAGCAGCTGTTCGATAAACCGCGACCGAGTTCCGTGCGCACCTGTTTGCCCCGTATGAAAATCGAGATCGAGTAAGTCGCCCCCTGGATCGAGCCGCGCCCAGACAAAGCCAGATGTGGCGCCCTCGGGCTTTTCGGGAATTCCGGCAGGTAAAGGTTGTTCGCCATCGCCCATGTAAAACTCGCTTCCAAAGTCGACCACAAATAAGAAATCTCCCTGCGCTGTGAAACAGCCATCCAACACCTGATGCGCCCACATGCCTCCGTATTGCCTGGTCCAGATTTTCTCTCCCGATTCGTTCATACACAACACATAGCCCGAATGCCGGTTTACAGAAACAATCGCCTCGTTTCGATTGCCTGCGCAGTGCAATACGCGGCCCTTCGTTAATCGGCTGGCAAAACAAATACGTCCGTCGGTGGAGGTAAATACACGCGGATGTTTATCGAAATAGTGCTCTTCGATTGCCGATCTGAAATACTGCTGCCAGAGCAACGCGCCTTTGGGCGAAAATTTCATGAGGAATTCGGATGACGATATCGCCGAATCGGGCAGCACAATCTCATCGCCTTCAAATCCATGTCGAAAATAACCTGTATAATAAATATTCCCTGAAGCATCAGCCGCCAGCGAGGTGGCCTGTCCCCAGGCGTTTCGTTGAATACGGCTCCATTTCAAACGGCCTAGCGAATCGTAAACTGCCAAGAAACAACCGTTGCCACCCTTAAATGTGTTCGTTTTACCGTCTGTTGAGGGCAATACAAAACCAGAATCGCAGAATCCGGCTACAGCAACTCCGCTTTTAGGCAACAAACACATCGCATTAATGCGCGAATCGTTTGAACTTAAGAATGGTAGAGCCCACTGCGTTGTTCCGCGCTTATTTATACGAATTAAATAGGCCCCACAATGATTGGGCGCTTTAAATCGCTCCTTCATACCAGGCACTTCGAGCCAGCCTGAATACGTGCCCGAAACATAGACATTGCCCATAGAGTCGGTTTCAACTCCCGAAGGATCAACAGTCTGAAAACCTTTCAGCGCATAAGTCCAGTTAGGCAAAACAGGCTGTGCAATGAAGTGGCACGCAATAAAAAGAAAGATCAACGTAAGTGCTGTTTTCATTGGCAAATAATTACAACGACAATTTGCACTATTTATTCCGAATACCGTTTCATTCAATTTTAGAAATTCACTCTGAAGGTTGAGAAAAACACCACATCTTTGCAATCCCAAAATCAATCAGTGTATGAAAATTGGCATCATTCGCGAAGGAAAAATTCCGCACGATAAACGCGTAGCCTTCACTCCAGAACAATGCGAAGTAATTGCAGAGCGTTTCCCCGAAACGTCCATCATGGTACAACCTTCGGCGCACCGTTGTATCAAGGATAAGGATTACGAAAACGCAGGCATGTCCTTGACCGAAGACCTCGAAGCGTGCGACATTCTTTTTGGTATCAAAGAAGTACCGGTCGAAGAGTTGCTGGCCAATAAAACGTATTTATTCTTCTCACATACCATCAAAAAACAACCGCATAACCGAAAATTGTTGCGTTCCGTGCTCGAACGGAACATACGTTTGGTCGATTACGAAACATTGACTTGGGCTAATGGGAGCCGCGTTTTGGGATTCGGGCGCTTTGCCGGTATTGTGGGAACGCACAATGGCTTGCTTACCTGGGGAAGAAAATACGGCATCTTCAATTTAAAACCTGCCTATCAGTGCACAAACTACAGGGAGATGGTCGATCAATATGCGGACATTCAAATCCCACCGCTTAAAATTGCACTAACCGGTGATGGTCGCGTTGCCCATGGCTGTCTTGAACTGCTCGACAAACTTGGCATCCGCGAAGTAACGCCGCGTGAGTTTTTGGAACAGACCTTTACCGAACCTGTTTATGTGCATTTGGTACCCGAAGATTTTTATGCGCAAAAGGATGGTGCAGTGTGGGATAAATCCGATTTCTACCACAATCCCGAGAATTACGTTTCTACATTTAAGCCGTTTACGCGTGTCTGCGATTTGATGCTCAATGCAATCTTCTGGAACGAACGTATTCCGCGATTTTTCAGCTTAGAGGATATGAAAGCCCGCGATTTTAAAATTAAGGTAATTGCCGACATAAGCTGCGACATCAACGGTTCTATTCCGGCCACGATGAAAGACACTACCATCGAAGATCCGGTGTTCGGTTACCACCAACTCTCTGAAACTATCGTTGCTCCCTACCAATCGAACACAATCGACATTATGGCGGTTAGCAATCTACCTTGCGAATTGCCATACGATGCATCCGAAGCGTTTGGCGATCAATTGCTAAAGCATGTGCTCGGAAATTTATTATTGAGCGATGCAGAAGGCATGATTGAACGCGCTACCATTGCACGTGATGGAAAACTGATGCCGCGCTTTCAATACCTCGCAGACTATGTTGATTAATAAATTGAAATCCGATTAATTCAGCAAAAAAGATTTTGACCCCAGCATTTTGTTGATCTGCTCTTGGAAATCAGGATTTCCGCCATCGACTTTGATATGCTCCGAAAGCAGATTCAGTTCCATCCCCTCCTCTACTCCACTCAACTGGATGCGCAAATTGCATCGTCCCGGAAAACGCAGAATAATGGACGAAAAATCGCGGATAAACTGCTCGTTCAAATCGCGCTCTTTCAAGCCAATCGTAACTTGCGAGTATTTGTCTTTGAGGTCGGCCAACAAGCCCATTGACATGATTTCCACTTCGAGATTATCGGGATTGTCGAAGCGTGAAGAAATTTTCCAGTTAAAGTAAATGATGCTTCCAACTTCCAGAAAATGCTTCATCCGCAGATACTTTTCCGAAAAAAGTGAGAATTCACTACTGCCCGAGTAATCTTCAATCCGAAATGTTCCAAAGGGATTACCTTTTTTTGAAATGCGGTGGTTCACATCGGTGATGATGCCGCCCGATTTCATGTCGGATTTGTTTTGCAGCTTATGCAATTGCTTGAGATCCTCTATCTCTACAAAACGGAAGTTCCCCATTTCCAAGCGGTAGTTATCGAGCGGATGGCCGCTTAGGTAAATGCCAACCACTTCCTTTTCCTTCTCGAGCATTTCGAGCACATGCCAGGGTTCTACCGTTGGCAACACCGGTTCGGGAATGGTAATTTCGTTCGACGAATCGCTGAACAAGGTATTGGCCATGCCTGTTTGCCCTTCCTGCGCACTTTGTCCGTAGCGGATTAGCTGATCGAGCAAGCCGGGTTTTGATGGTGTTTCCTGAAAGAAAAACAAGGCGCGGTTGTCGTTTCCAAGCAAGGTATCGAAAGCTCCGGCTAGTGCGAGATTTTCGATATTACGTTTGTTCACAGCACGTAAATTCACGCGGCGCAGAAAATCGAACAGCGACTCGAAATGGCCTTTCTTTCGTTCATCAATCAATTGTTCTACAGCGCCCTCCCCTACTCCTTTAATGGCTGCAAGACCGAAACGAATCTGTCCTTTGGCGTTCACCGAAAACTGCAGTTTCGATTCGTTCACATCGGGACCCAATACCGGAATCCCCATGCGCTTGCACTCTTCCATAAAGAAGGTGATTTTATCCATCGAACTCAGGTTATTGGTAAGGTTGGCCGCCATATACTCGGCCGGATAATGCGCCTTGAGGTAAGCGGTTTGAAATGCTACAAAAGCATAGCAAGTAGAGTGCGATTTATTGAAGGCGTAGGATGCAAAAGCTTCCCAGTCGGTCCAAATTTTTTCGAGTTTCTTTTCGTCGAGGCCTTTTTCTTTCGCGCCATGGATAAACTTCGGTTTGAGCTCGTCGAGTGTCTTGCGGTCTTTCTTTCCCATGGCCTTTCGCAGCTTATCGGCCTGCCCTTTTGTAAAGCCGGCCAGTTTCTGCGACAAAAGCATTACCTGCTCCTGATACACCGTAATACCATAGGTTTCCTGCAAGTATTCTTCCATTTCGGGCAAATCGAACACTACGGGATCGATGCCGTGCTTTCGGCGAATGAAATCGGGAATGTATTCCAGTGGACCCGGTCGATACAAGGCGTTCATGGCGATAAGATCCTCGAATTTATCGGGCTTCAGATCGCGCAGGTATTTTTGCATACCGGCACTTTCGAACTGGAACGTGGCATTGGTTTCGGCACGCTGATACAGTTCGTAGGTTGCGGTATCGTCGAGCGGAATGGTATCGATGTCGATTTCTACCCCGTGATTTTCTTTGATGAGGCGAAGCGCGTCGCGGATGATGGTGAGCGTTTTCAAGCCTAAGAAGTCCATCTTGATAACGCCGGCATCTTCAATCACCGAACCTTCGTATTGGGTAACGAGTAAGTCGGAATCTTTTGCCGTGGCAACCGGAATGAGACCGGTGAGGTCTTCGGGCGCGATTATAATGCCCGCAGCATGCACGCCGGTATTGCGCACAGAGCCTTCGAGGATAAGCGCTTCGTGAATTACTGTGCTTTCGAGGGAGTTTTTATCCTCGTAATGCGCACGCAATTTCTTCACGCCTTCGAGTTCCTCACTGCTGAGGTTTTCGTCTGTTTTAAGACTTTTCTCGCCATCAATCGGCGCCTTGATTACGCGGTTGAGCTTGATACCAGGCTTTTCGGGCACAAGCTTGGCCAATGCGTTGGCATCACTTAATGGCAGGTCCATTACGCGCGCCACATCCTTGAGGCTCATTTTCGCAGCCATTGAGCCGTAGGTAATGATTTGTGCCACCTGATTCTTGCCGTATTTATCGACCACATAATCGATAACCTTTTGGCGGCCTTCGTCGTCGAAGTCGGTATCGATATCGGGCATGGATGCACGTTCTGGATTGAGGAAACGCTCGAACAGCAAATCGTATTTGATGGGATCGATGTTGGTGATGCCGATGCAATAGGCCACCGCCGAACCGGCTGCCGAACCACGTCCCGGCCCGATGAACACGCCCAGATCGCGACCGGCCTTGATGAAGTCGGAAACAATAAGGAAGTATCCGGCAAAGCCCATGCGTTCGATAACACCCAGCTCGAAATTGAGGCGTTCTTCGATATCGGCCGTCATCACATCATAGCGTTTGCGAGCTCCTTCCATGGTGAGGTGGCGCAGGTAATTCATCTGCGTGTCGAACTCGACAGGAAGCGGGAAGTTCGGAAGAAGGATATCGCGCTTTAAGTCGAGCAGCTCGACCTTCGACACAATTTCATTGGTATTGTCGATGGCCTGGGGAATGTCCTTGAACAGATTCTGCATCTCGCTCTGGCGCTTAAAATAGAACTGATCGTTGAAGAAGGCGAAGCGCGTGCCTTTGGGATTGCTTTCGTCGTCTGAAAATTCTTTGTTGGTGGGCGTCGATTTTTTCTCGCCAGTATTGATGCAAAGCAAGATGTCGTGGGCGTTCCAGTCTTCGCGCTCCACGTAATGCGAATCGTTGGAGGCGATAACTTTTACATTGTGTTTGGTGGCAAATTCGAGCAAAACGGCATTTACCTGCTCCTGCTCGGGCATGGCATGGCGCTGCAGTTCAACGTAATAATCATCGCCAAACAAATCGAGCCACCATTTGAACACCTCCTCGCCTGCCTCCACGCCTTTCTTGAGGATGGTTTTGGGCACTTCGGCACCGATGCAGCAGGTGGTGGCGATGAGGCCTTCGTGGTGTTTGAGAATTAGATCCTTATCGATGCGCGGATATTTGCCGTACAAACCTTCGATGTAGCCGAGCGAGCAGAGCTTGACCAGATTGCGGTAGCCGGTTTCGTTCTTGGCGAGCAGCAGCTGGTGGTAGCGCACGTCTTTATCGTCTTTGGTAAAGCTGCGTTTGAAGCGATCGGCCACGAGGTAAAATTCGCAGCCCACGATGGGCTTCACGCGGGGTTTGCCGTCCTCACCCTTATTCTTATACGCTTCGGCCACAAAGGCAAATGCTCCGAACATGTTGCCGTGGTCGGTAATGGCCATGGCGGGCATGCCGTCGTCGATGGCCTTCTTGTAGAGTTTTGAAATATCGGCTGCACCGTCGAGCAGCGAAAACTGGGTGTGCACGTGCAAGTGCGAGAACTGAGGCATGTTACAAAGATGCCGAAAATAGCGGCGTGCAGGGAGGAGATATTTTCAACATTGAGGTGGTTTTTGATGTTGAAAAAATAAGCGGATAATTCACTTCTCGAACGATTTTGAAACACTAGTCTAAATTGAAAATGCAAATCGAAAATATTGAATTATTTCCGGCATTGAATTTCAAAATTATTGCAAAGCGAGTAGCCTAAACGCAAAAGATGATAACTCAATTATCTCTTTGCAATTAACCAAATACCTCAAAGTTTATCGTTATCCTTGATCGCTTTCAATGCTTTAATTCGATTTAGATACTCGATGTCTAGTTGGTCTTTGGGGCGGTTTAATTTCTGTTTGTTCAATAACAAATGGTTGAGGTGGAGAAAACGTACCTCAACGTCTTCGAGGTGCGCAACCGAAGCCTGCGCATAGCATTCGTCGAATGTTAGATGGTCGAGCCCGGGCATTTCGGTAAAGAGGTCGAGTACGATGCCGGCGGCATGGAAGCTAGTAAAACCGGGCACTATTTGCATTGTTTCAATCTCGGGCAAATCGCCATAGCCCAATTCAATAAATGCATTGCGTAGGCATTTTCGATTCACAGAGGTATCGTGAATCCACATATCGAGATCGTCGGTGGCTCTGTTGAATCCCTGAAACCTTACGGCCAAGCCACCAACCATGATATATTTCAAGTTGCACTGGTTGAGTGTTCGCCAAAACCGAATCAATTCTTCATCAAGTACGTCCATCGTATAAGGCAAACTGAATTAAAACCCCGCCTTTTTGTACATGCGGCTCCGGCGAATCATTTGGGTAAACAAGTGCAATTTTTCGAGGTCACTGCGAAAGATGTCGCGCATCAAACGTTCATCTTCTGACTCATGCACAAACCCGGGCTTTTCTGCAGATAGATTGTCGCTAACCCTATCTGGCTTTGTCTTGTTTCCGCTACGGGATTGCATGTTGACTAAATTGAGTTCGTATAGGCTACTAAGGTAACGCAGAATATACAATTTAACAAGACAATGGCCTTACAATAAACCGGACTTTACAATCGGATAAATTTCAAAGCCTTGCCCAATCTAAGCTCTTTTTTACCAAGGCTCGAAAATCTCAGGATGGATTTGAAATCATAATCGAAATCCCCTATTATTTTATGGGACTGAAATCCAAAATTATAGAATGCTCGAAACAGGGCCCGAATTAACGTTTCGTTTTTAATTTTCCCAGGATTGAAATCCTGGGCTAAGATTGGAATCCTGGGCTAGATTCGAAATCATAATCGAAATCCCCTATTATTTTCCG
>CANMGM010000095.1 GCA_947497195.1 Bacteroidota bacterium | reverse complement strand
TAACATCGCCATCGCCTGTACAAAAAGGTCCGGAAGGATAAGTAACAGTAGCAGTGCCACCATCGGGATTTCCGCAGCAGTTGCCCGAAAGCTGACTTAGTCGGTAAGGCGTTTCATTGCTCCAGCAGCAATATTGAACAGCCGTTCCACGCAGGCTGCCACCAAACTCCGTTTGAAAATAATCAACCACCTGATCAATGGTGTTGCACCCACCCTGATAGCTGTTTACATCACAACTGTAGGCGCAAACCACACCAGTGTTCGAGCCGTTGGGCAGACCAAGAATATTGTCAGGATTTGGCGGACTGATAATATTTACCGGCGGATATACTTCAACGCTTAGCAAAGCGGCATCAACACCATTGAATGTTGAAGCGGAAATAGGAAAGCCGCAATTGTTGTTGTTTTGAGCCGAGTTAAAACCGGCATAACGAACTTCGGTTATATTGGCAACGAAAGGTCCGCTAAACGTAGCGTTTACGGGTTCATAGGTGCAGATTCCGATTTTTAGATCTGGGATATCCTGGTCAACGATGATACTCAGATTTCCGCCATCGTAATTGCTGATTAAAAACCAGTTGCCATCAGGGTTGCAATTAATCCCACCACCTTGTCGCGAAACACCAAACATTGGTCTGGAGGAGCTTCCATCGGCAGTATTGGCGTTATTTGATGACGCATATTGCGTAATCGGTAGACCGCCATTGTTGGCAAAATTTCCGGCTATAGATGCACTGGATGCAGAAAAAGAAAACTCAACACAAAGGTTGTTGGTAAAATTGTATTGAAAAGGATTTTGAAGCGCAACATACGTCCAGTTATCCTCGGTAACGTTAATGGCTCCAATGAGTGGAGTATATGTATAACTCGCTGCAGAAAGTACTGTTTGTGGTGCTCCGACATTGAAGTTGGCTTCAAATTGTGCTCCCGGATTGGCCAGTGTGCTATGGCCCATGCGCACCACCAAATTTGTAAGTTGTGTAAAAGGGTTGGATGCGCCTCCGTGCCGGAACCAAAGGGTGTCAATGGTTATCGGGCCGTTTACCGGGGCATTCATTGCGGCGATTTCGGCCTGCGTGTAGATAAACTGGAACTTCCTACAGGCACTCTCATTAAAATATAAATTATTTGTGCCTGCATCAGAAGGCACATGCGAATAATGGGGCGGTGTTTGCGCCTTAAGTGAAACAGTAAATTGCAGAATTGCTATGAGGTAAAGAAAGGGACGCATCGTATAGTTTTCGCTAAACTTATTCAAAAAAACTTTACGCAAATATTTTTACTTTTTGATTTTGATTTTTTTATGCTGCAATTGCATGTTCATGATAACTTTGCAGCTCCGTGAATACAAAAATTAACGCACAAAAACACCTGCATGCAAAATCAAAAAGACGCTAAACAGGTTGAATGGGTAGGGGAACTCGATATTCAGCATTTAAGCAATGCTTTTGGTTCGCCGGCGTGGATTGTTAGTGAGGAGCAATTAAAGAAGAATGTTGCCCTTTTTTCTGCTTTCACAGGACCTTCGAGCCATATATTTTATCCCGTAAAAACCAATCCTTCGCTTTCAGTTCTCCAATTGCTTGCCTCGATGAAGGTGGGGGCCGATTGTGCCAGCAGAGCCGAGGTCGATTTGGCCTGTTTGGCTGGAATTCCTTACGCGTCCATTTCATATAACAGTCCAGTCCAGAATGTGGGGCTTTGTAAATTTCTACTTGAACATGGCGCCCGCGTGGTGATGGATGATCCGGAGGCGATTCTCGAACTCTGCAGCTTGTTGAAACCCTCAGAAATGAGAGGCTGCTTGCTACTGCGGCTCAACCTGCCCGACTATGGCGAATATGCCGAGAAAAATGCCAATCAGGAATTGATGGCACATGGACATCAATCGTCGAAATTCGGAATTCCGGTCGAAGATCTGGAAGCGCTGCTGCCTCAAATTACGCTGCCTATTTCTGGCTTGCATGTCCACGTAGGCACCCAAATGGACAATCTGCAAAGCTTTACCCAAGCACTTAACCAAATGCATAGTTGGGCCGATCAATTACAGCAATGGGGCTGCGCGATTGAAGAAATAAATATTGGCGGTGGACTAGGAATACCATTTACAGAAAAAGATCGGTTTCCTTCGCTTGAATCGTGGGCTAGTGCATTAATTACATTAAAAAAGCCACATTTTAGGTATTTCGTTGAGCCTGGGCATGCCCTTGTGGGAAATGCCGTAGCCTTGCTGATGCAGGTGCAAACCGTTAAACAGTCGCGGGGTAAAAAATGGGCGATTACCGATGTAGGCACCGATCAGCTTACTAAGATTACCTTGCTTCATTGGCCACATCGTATTTTAACCGCATCGGGTAATCAATTGCCGCCCGGAAACGATGCAGTGGCTGGTCCTTTGTGTTTTACTGGCGATACACTGCTGGAACATGTATCGGTCGATGAACTTGAAAAAGGTTCGCCACTGTTGCTTGCCGAAGCCGGTGCATACACGTATTCCTTAGCAAACCGTTTTAACGGCAGGTTATCGCCGAAATGGTTGGTATTGCAGTCAAATGGAATCATTACGCAAACATTAAGACGCGAAGATCGTTTTGAAAATCTACAATTGGCAAATCATACCTGGCGCGCTGCGCAAATTGAGGAGCCGCCACTTGCACTATCAAGCGAAAACGTTCTTCGTCTTTCGAGCAACTATTTGCGCGAAGCAAGTGCTGGTGACGCATTTTCGTATGTCTCTGTGGTAAAAACATCCCCTACAACCTACGAATTCGAAGTCTCAACAAGCGCGGCGGTTGATTTTATCTCGATGCCTTTTTTCATTCGCATAATTGGAGATGCATCTATTGTTGCGGTATTGCATCAGGATGGATTCGATACCAAACAGCAATCGGTATGGGGGCGCAGGTTGGTTATGGACTGTTTTAAACAAGTGCCGGCAAATGCTGCATTGCATTTCAGGCTAAGCTTGAGCGAACCCATTTCTGCACCCGATTACACCACGAGGCTGCTGCGTTTCGAAACATCATGCGGCAATTGCGTGGGGAGTTTGGTGGTCGTATATTAGGCCAGCAGAAGTCTAATCGAGGAATTTAAAATTCCAGACTCGCCCTTAAAGCTTGTTATTATTTGGGCGCGTTTTCGGGCTTTCCGGTGCAAGTCCTCGCCCTATTCGTGCCTCACAGGGCTGCGGGCTTTCCCCTTCAATCCCGCGCGCTTCCACTAAAAAGAAAGTTCCCTGTCAAAACAATCCATTAGCATTTATTCTAATAGGTTATTTGCTGGAAAATGTATTTTCTTACGCGTTGCGCGGTTAGGCAGCCAATGCATGTTTAATTTGATTTAGAGGCTTATTTGCTAGCATATTCAAGTATTGCAGCATAGTATGAGCGGTTATTTTAGATGTTAGTTGCAATTTTCAGTTCGCATTTTCAGAACATTGAACGTAAGAACTCATTGTATATTAAAATACCCCAAAAAGTACCCAATTTTAAGCTATTTATATTCAATTCGACATAAATTTATAGATTTGAATATGACTTCCTTTTTAACTATAAAAACCAATCAAATGAAAAAAACTAGACTAATGATTCAATTTGTTTTAGCTATTCTTTTACTTGTAAGTTTTGCATCAAATGCAATTGCACAAAATTTTCAGAATGGAGACTTAGATGGTATTATTGGTATGTCGTCCTTACCTACATTTTGGGATAATGTTCCGTATACAGATGTAAATTGTCAAGCATTTAATTATAATGAAACTACACCGGAAGTAACTGGTATAACTGGCTCTGATTCTATTTCTGGAATTATTGGCAATCCATATTCTGGCTCTACTTTTTTAAGCGGTTTATATGCTGGTTATCAAAATACTTCTTTTTATCATGAAGGTATTATGCAAAGCGTATCTGGACTAACAATTGGTCAAGAGTATTCTATTCATTTTTATCAATCTGTTGTAAAACAAAGTAACTGTTTAGACTCATCAGGTTCTTGGTCTGTTTTTATAGATGACACGTTAGCAGGCACTACAACTCCAACCTATAGTTCTGCTCCATATAATAGCACGTCATTTATTTGGGAAGAAAAAAGTATTGAATTCACAGCTTCATCAACTTCTCATCTTTTTAAATTCCTGCCATTTGATGATGACACAAATAAAGAATTCTCTTTCATCGACAATAATGGGGCATTGAGAATGGGTATTGATTACATAAGTTTAAATTTATTAACTAATGTAAAAGAAACACAAGATTATTCTGATATAATCTTAATCTATCCCAATCCATTCACAACTCAAACAAATATTATTTTTAAATCAGAACAGAAGAATGCAACAATAAAAATTATCGACCTCTTAGGAAATGTAATTAAAGTAATTTCATTCACTGGCAGTCAACTTTTAATTGACAAAGCAGAAATAAAATCAGGTATTTATTTCGTGCAGGCAAGTGATGATCAGAAACAAATTTGTAGCAGGAGAATTATAATACAATAATACTTTAAACATTAGACACGACAGAACAACTGCAACTTCCTAATGAAGCCCACCAAGCTCCAACGAAAACTTTCGTATAAACTAACATGCTACTGCGATGCAAGAGTGGTTGAATCGATTATATTTGTTTTGTGAAGGTTTTATTCGCCGATTCTGCACATCCCTCCTTAAAAGATAAGCTACAGGTTTTTGGTTTTCAATGCGATGAGCCTGATTTAGGGCGAGAGGTAGTTAAATCCCTTTTACCAAACTACGATGCTGTTGTAATCCGCAGTCGTTTCAAATTTGATCGCGAAATGCTCGATGCCGCTGCCGGTTCGGTTCGGTGTATTGCGCGTGTTGGTGCTGGGATGGAAAACATCGATGTGCAGTATGCCCAATCGTTAGGCATCAAATGCCTCAGTGCGCCCGAAGGAAACCGCGATGCCGTAGCCGAACATGCCCTTGCCATGTTACTCGCTTTAATGAACAACCTATGTCGTGCCGATCGCGAAGTGCGCAACGGATTGTGGATTCGAGAAGGCAATCGGGGCTATGAGTTGAATGGAAAAACGGTAGGCATTATCGGACTCGGGAACAATGGGGCTGCTTTCGCGCGCGTTCTTTCGGGGTTCAACTGCCGCGTTCTGGCTTTTGATCCGTACCTCGAATCGCATCCCAATCATCCGGCTATGTTGCACGATATGCAAACCTTGTTCGACGAATGCGATGTGGTGAGTTTGCACGTTCCTTTGAACGAAGAAACACTTTATTTGGCCAATTCTGACTGGTTTAAGCGCTTTGCAAAGCCAATCTGGCTTATCAATACGGCGCGCGGAAAATGCCTGCGAACGGCCGATTTAATCAAAGCGCTTGAATCGGGAAATGTATTGGGTGCCGCGCTCGATGTGCTTGAATTTGAGAGCCTGTCGTTCGAAAACGCCGATACTGCACCGCCCGAATTTCAATGGCTTACGAAGTCCGACAAAGTGGTTTTAAGTCCACATATTGCAGGTTGGACAAACGAATCGAATGTAAAAATGGCCACTATTTTGGCTGCCCGAATTATCGAAGTGCTAAGCGCTTAAGATTCTTTATGTTCACAGGTATTCATTCCAAACAGCGTGTATAAGGGACAAAATCCCGAAAGTGCTGTTAGAATCATCACTGCTGCTATTACCAGTAAAACAATGCCGAGTGTTCCTGTTACAATCTCAGCGAAATATAGCCCGCCAAGTACTAAGGCGATTACAAGGCGAATGATTTTATCGTTATTTCCAACATTATTTTTCATCGGTGTAGAAGTTTAATGGCCGCAAGATTGGGGAATTTCATTTTACAGGCAGCGATAATTATCACAAGGGGTGCTGATTGAAATCAGCTTTTCGTGGAATGCATAAAAGCAATATACTTGCGGTATGAAATCGAAAATCACACTTATTGCCCTGCTTATTTCGGTCAGATTGTTTTCGCAACAGCAAGCATTCTCGAACGATCTGATGAAATTATCCGAAATGATGATCGGCTCGTTCAGTTCCGAAGCTCAGAGTAAGTCCGATACCAGCTATTTCGACATCCGATTGCAGGTATATCCCATCTGGAAAAACCGTACAGACGGCATTTGGTTGTATGTCGAACAGGCAATGGCTAAACGGATTGATAAGCCTTACCGCCAGCGCGTTTATCGCTTAAACGACTTGCAGCCGGGTGGTGTCGAAAGTGCTGTTTTTACCATGAAATCACCGCTTCGTTTTGCCGGAAAGCCCGAAGATGTCGAGAAGCTAACTCCCGATTCTTTAAGTCAGCGAGAAGGCTGTTCGGTGTTCTTGCAGCGTTCGGGAAAGAAGTTCGTTGGGGCCACAAAAGAAAAGACCTGTCCCTCTGATTTAAAGAATGCGGCCTATGCCAGTTCGGAAGTAACGATAACCAGGAAAATGATGCTCAGCTGGGATCGCGGCTACAATGCCGATGGTAAGCAGGTTTGGGGTGCAGAAAAAGGTGGGTATCGCTTCGTAAAGAAGAAATAGTTGCAGAAACAAAACCGCGTTAGCAATATCGCCTTTAGATCAAACCAACTTCGCCGCGAAATAATTTCCTGTTCCACCTAAAAGAGTAGGGCAGTGCCAGTAGTGGATTTTACTACTTCTGTTTGTTCAATGCTGCTATTTTACCGATTGAAGTTGTTCCATCGCTAATCAAAATCAGGTAAATTCCATCGCGTAAAACCAGCGTATTTACATCGATAACAATATTATTGCATTGACTCTGGGCAACAAGTTTTCCCTGCATATCAAAAACATCCACAGAAAAATTTCCGTTCGTAATAAGATTAGAACCATTCAGGATCGCAGAAGGAACCTCAACTGATGTGCAGGTTTCAACTTGCGCAGTCCCGAAAAGGGTCGAAGAACATCCAGCGGTATTGGTATACGTATAGCTCAGTTCTACCAATCCCGGACCTACTGCTCCCGGGTTAAATGCATTACCCGAAACGCCCGAACCTTCATAATTGCCACCTTCTGGCAGAATAACAGGTAAATCAACAACTCCAGATTGTGCACAAACCAGTAAACTCAAATCGCCTTCTAGAACCGGTAGGGTATTGATGGTAAAAGCAGGTGAAGCAGAACCGGTAAATTGAGGCTCAGATGAACTGATGCGTAGTTTATAATTGCTACCGCCAATTGCATTCTCTGGAAGGCTTAACGTTTGAACAGATGCCCCTTCGTTGGTAAATGTTCCCAGGGCGGTAGGCGGCGGAAATGAAAAGTCGCCGTTGGCATTGCTCAGAAATACAGTAAACACATTGTTCGCTCCAAAATTGTTAGAGGTTAGGCTGTTAAAGCTCAATGCATCGCCTGTGCAGTATTGCAATTCATTCACTTCCGGAGCCGAAATGCTTACGGAGGCCTGTGTGGTGAAGGCGCACGTACTGCTCCAGTCGCCTACGAGGCTTCCATCTACAGCACGAACGCGCCACTGGTAGGTAAACCCTTCGAGCAAGCTGCCGGCGCTGTAAGATGTTCCGCTTAACGGTGATGCAGTTGGCGATCCATCTAACTGCCCGTTTAAACGTAGTTCAAGCTGATAGAAATCGGCTTCGGCAACGGCATTCCAACTTAAGGTATGCGCTTGGGCATTTACCTGCGTAATGCCGCATTGACCGGCAACTAGGCTTGGAATGCCTGGAAACAAAGGCACTGACGTTCCTGTGCTGAACCATCGAGTTGTCCATGCCGAACTGTCTACAGAATTATTGGCCCGCACACGCCAGAAATACACGGTATTGGCAGCAAGGCCGCTGATACCTTGTTGGGTGTCGCCGTTGCCGTCGGTCGAATTAATATATGCTTTTTGGAAAGTCTGTAAAGCGCCGGTATTGAACAAATTGCTCACATCAACTTGCAATGTGTAGGATCCAACGCCGGTATGCGGAGTCCAGTTTAATGTGGGATTCAATGTTGTGTTGGCAGCAGCATTTGCCGGCGAACTCAATGTTACATAATCGCGCGTTAGGAAGGTCCATACCGGCGACCATGTCGTAGTATCAACGGCATTGATGGCGCGTACTCTCCAATGGTATGTAGTTCCGAAATAAATATCACTCAGAAAATACTGCGTATCGCTGTTGCCGTCGGTAGAATTGATGTAGCCGTTGGTTTGCACACGGAGCGCAGGCGAGTTAAACGCAGCGCTGGTATCGGCTTGCACCTGATAAAACTGCACGCCCGTATGCGGCGCCCAATTGAGTGTTGTTCCTGCCCACACATCGCTTCCGATTGCTGGCGAGGATTGGGTCACATAATCGCGCGTTACGAAAGTCCATACCGGCGACCATGTCGTAGTATCAACGGCATTGATGGCGCG
>CANMGM010000094.1 GCA_947497195.1 Bacteroidota bacterium | reverse complement strand
GCAACAGTTCCGGCAGGCAATGCATTAAAAGCAGCATCGGTTGGAGCGAATACGGTGAACGGACCAGTTCCAGATAAGTCATCAGCCAAACCTGCAGCAATTACAGCAGTTTCGAGTGTGGTATGATCTGGACTGTTCACGATGATATCAACCACTGTAGCAGGGAGTGCTGGAGGCAATAATACCGCATTAATGACATGAATGACACCGTTATCGGCAATAAGATCGGCAACCGTTACCTCTGCATTGTTGATGAATACGCCACTTCCATTGATGGTTACTTCAACATCAGATCCCTGAAGTGTCATAATCATCTGGCCATCTGTAAGGTCTGTTGAGAACGCTTCAGCACCAACAACGTGGTAGGTAAGAATGTTTGTAAGGGCTGGGATATCGTTCAAAAGTGCATCAACGGTTCCTGCAGGCAATGCAGCAAAAGCAGCATCGGTTGGAGCAAACACAGTGAACGGACCATCACCAGATAACACGCCATCTAAATCTGCAGCAATTATTGCCGCCTCAAGCGTGTTGTGATCGGGACTAATAGCAATACGGTCGAAAACCGTTTGTGCTTGAATGCTCACAAAAGTGAACAACGAAGCAATTGAAAATAAAATTTTCTTCATGATGAAAAATTAAATTGATTGGATTAAAAGAGTTAACATTGGCCTTCTAAACACCTTACTCGAGGATATTGTTTAATATTCTGTTTATTTAGTTAAACAAACAAGCGTATCGTATTGAATAACAGCCATATTAATTCACTACATAACGAGCTGTCAAACGGGCAGTTTCAGATTCTAGTTCGAACTTACAGCGGACTGGAGGAAGTTTTGTTCCGCGAAATTGCTGCTTTGGGTGGTGCCGAACCAGAGAAATTGAACCGCGCCGTTTCGTGCAAGGGCGATATGGGGTTTGTTTACAAGCTAAATCTTTCATTACGTACAGCTGTAAAAGTCTTGGTACCGATTAAGCAGTTTATTTTTCACGACAACAATTCGTTCTACGATGCTTTGTTTGAAATTGACTGGCCTGCGTTTTTCAGTCACGATAAAACCATCGCATTCGACTCAATCGTTTTTAGCCGATTTTTCGACAATAGCATGTTTGTTTCGCAGTTGGCAAAAGATGCGGTGGCCGACCGTTTTCGCAAGGCAGGATTTCCACGGCCATTCGTAGATGCTCGCAATCCGGATGTGCCACTTTCTGTTTATATCAAGGAAAACGAGGCCACTGTTTACCTCGACTCCAGCGGAAATTCCTTGCATCAGCGTGGCTACAAGCCCGAGCAGGTTCATGCCCCCTTGAGTGAAGTAATGGCCGCAGGCATTTTAAAACTAAGCGGTTGGTCGCATCATTTTCCGCTTATCGACCCCATGTGTGGATCGGGGACATTTTCGATAGAAGCAGCCATGCTTGCGAGCAATGTTCCTGCAGGTATGTTTCGGAAACGTTTTGGATTCGAACACTGGAAAGCCTATAATTCAGAATTAGTTGAGCAGATATTCAACGGTCTGATGAGCCGCATTTCGGAAACTCCATTTGAGATAAAGGCATCAGATCGCGATGCACACGCCATTGCCATTGCCAAACGAAATGCCGAGGCAGCACAATTTGTAGATGAGATTTCGTTTTCGGTCGCCGACTTTTTAAAATCGAGTGGCCCTGAGCGCAAAGCGTTCATTTTTATGAATCCACCCTATGGCGAACGGCTCAATCCCGACGACCTGGCGCAATTGTACAACGGAATTGGCACAACGCTAAAACACTATTATTCGGGTTGTGAAGCCTGGATTTTCACAGCCTATCCGGAAGCCATCAAACAAATCGGATTGAAGCCTTCAGCCAAAATTAAGTTGATGAACGGTCCGCTCGAATGCTTGCTACTTCGCTATGAATTATTTGCAGGAAAGCGAACAGAATTTAAAAAACAGAATTAATTTTCAATTCTTTGCCGAACCTATTGCATAAGGTTTACCTTTGTGCGATTAATCAAGTATAATGAAAACAGGTACCATTAAATTCTTTAACGCCACCAAAGGTTTTGGTTTCGTAAAAGTAGACAACTCCGAGCAGGAGGTATTCGTTCATGTAACCGGTCTTATCGATCAGGTTAAAGAAGCCGACAGGGTTTCGTTCGATGTAATCGAAGGACGTAAAGGTTTGAATGCAATAAACGTGAAGAAAATCTGATTTTAATCCCGATAGTATTGTAATCACCAACAATAGCTCCGTATTACGGGGCTATTGTTTTTTATACACGGTTTATAACCCACCTTATATTAAATTGATATTACTTGCGTTTACTTTGCGCAATCTTTTTCTTTGTTATTCAAAATTTATCTCTCAGAAATCCATGCGATCCTTAATCATTGTACTCGGCAGTCTTCTGCTATCTACACTTTCTTTCTCGCAACGCTACGCCAGCCGCGAAACCGAGAAGGTTGATTATTTTTTGTATTTCCTCAACAACAATTACGTCGATACACTTAAAACAAACGAAATTGTAGAAGAGGGAATTCGCGCAATGCTGAAGAAGCTTGATCCGCATTCTGTATATATGACCAAGGAGGAGCTCAAAGAAATGGATGAGCCATTGGTCGGAAATTTTGATGGTGTGGGCATTCAGTTTAACATTCTCGAAGACACCATCGTTGTGGTAAATACAATTGTGGGTGGCCCTTCGGAGAAATTGGGAATTTTGGCCGGCGATAAAATTGTTAAAATTGAAAATGAGACGGTTGCCGGAACCAAACTAAAGAACAAGGATGTAATTTCAAAACTCCGTGGGCCTCGTGGTACAGTGGTTAAAGTGAGTATTTACAGAAGGGGTGTAAAGCAATTGATTGATTATTCGATAACGCGCGATAAAATTCCGCTTACTTCAATTGATGCAACGTATATGCTCGATAATGAAACCGGCTACATTAAACTTTCGCGTTTCAGCGCAACTTCGGCCGATGAATTCGTCGAGTCGCTGAACAAACTGAAACCTCAAGGGATGAAAAACCTCATCCTCGACCTAACCGGCAATGGAGGCGGTTACCTTAAAACAGCTACCGATATGCTCGATCATGTGCTTGAGGACAAAAAGCTACTCGTTTATACCCAGGGTAGGTCAGCCGGTTCGCGCGTAGATTATTTTTCGACCGCTGAAGGACTTTTCGAAAAAGGAAAGCTAATCGTATTGATTGATGAAGGATCGGCGTCGGCCTCTGAAATTGTTTCGGGTGCGGTGCAAGATCTCGACCGCGGAATGGTAATTGGTCGGCGCTCATTTGGAAAAGGACTGGTGCAAAATTCATTTCCATTCCCCGATGGTTCGGCCATGCGTTTAACTACAGCACGCTATTACACTCCTTCGGGGCGATGTATCCAAAAACCCTACGAGAATGGCGTTGAAGATTATTACGATGATCTGAACAAACGATTCCGCCATGGCGAGTTCACCAACAAAGACAGCATCCAGTTTTCAGATTCGCTTAGATTCTATACCTCGGGAAAACGACTGGTTTATGGTGGCGGGGGTATTATGCCCGACATTTTTATTCCGCTCGATACGACAGAAAATTCAAAATATCTAACCGATGTGTATCGTAAGGGCTTGTTCAACAAGTTTGTCTTAAAGTACATCGATCAGCACCGCGCTTCCCTTACAACAGCATATCCCGATTTCAAATCGTTCAAAGCATCTTATTCGGTGAGCGATGCCTTGGTCGAAGAGTTTATTGCGGCGGGCGAGGCCGATGAAATTAAGCGCGACGACGAGGGACTAAAAGCATCAGGAGCGTTCATCCGCCGCCAATTGAAGGCCTTAATGGCAAATCAGCTTTGGGGAATTTCGGAGTATTACCAGTGCATTAACGATAATAATCCGATCGTGAAAGAAGCATTGATTCAGATGAAGTCTGATTCCTTCAAGCGACTGAAATTGAGATTTTAACTATTCCAAAAGTGATTTCGGAGTTTAATTTCCAAGCATTGTTACCGTGCCTTTCTTTTCAAAAGGGTTGTCTTTGATATCTGTTCCGGTGATGGTATAGAAATACGTTCCGTCGGTAATTTTCTCTCCGTTAAATGTGCCATCCCACCCTGTGTTGGGATCAGCCCACGTATACAGTAACTTACCCCAGCGG
Source organism: Bacteroidota bacterium (assembly GCA_947497195.1). Lineage (GTDB taxonomy): Bacteria > Bacteroidota > Bacteroidia > M30B66 > M30B66 > CAMCXT01. The sequence continues at coordinate 4,252 of CANMGM010000094.1, read as the reverse complement.
TTGAATATCTGAGCCGTAAATGTCTTCACGGCATTGTGCTGAACCTGAAACAAATCGTTTAGTGCATCGCCATTGCCGGGGGTAAATACATTGGGAATCTCGATATCTAGTTCGTCGTCTTTAACTTTTATCTCACGACTCACCGTGTCGGCGCAACCCTCAGCCGTGCTGCAAATTGCCTGCAGGTTATATATTCCGGCTGCGTCGAAAGTTAGACTTCCCGTTCCACTGAACTGAATTGTACTGTCGTTAATGCTCCATACGCAGGTTTCGGCATTCACACTTTCGTCGCTTACTTGCACATCGAGGCTAACATAACCCGAGTCGATGTCTGTACTAAATGCAGCTGAAACCTGGAGCTGTGAAAAATTGATTACCAGCGGATCGCTTTCGCACTGTCCTTGTATGGCAGTAACATAAAGCGTTTGGTTTGGAGTAGTGGCCTGGTAGCTAGCACCCGTCTCCACTGCATTTATCAAATCGGGATTTGTGTACCAGTTGATGGTACCGCTCCCTTCAACCTCGGCGAGCGGAAGGTTTGTTGGTACGCAGTATTCGAGCAAGGTGTCGCCGCTTGGAGTTGAAGCGCTGTTAAATTCAATCGCCACCTCGACCGAATCGGATAGGCAGGTTCCGGATTGTTGATTCACAAAATAACTTGTAGTTAAATTTGCGGTAGGCGTAAAGTTTTCGCCACTAATAATGAATGTCTCAAGATTAGAATCGGCATACCAGTTTATGTTGGCGCCAACGTCTGCCGTAGAATTTAACGCTGTTGGTGAATCTCCATTGCAAAAAACGGTTTCTCCGCTTACAACTGGCGTGCTTAGGTTTACTACAAGCACATCACTCGTTTGCGAATCGGTGCAGGTACCAGAGCCAACATTATACGTTACGCTTACGGAACCATTAATTCCACTCAGGTTTAGGATTGAATTGCTAACACCGGTTCCGCTGAATGTTCCTCCTAAAGTACCTGTTATTGTTTCGGTTAAATCGAAGTTTACCTGTGTTCCACAGAGCGTATCGGGCAAATTAAAGCCTGCATCAGGCGTGGCTACCACATTAACGGTATGAGTAATGGAAGCTGGAATATTGTTGCAATCGTTGGTAGGTATAACGGTATAGGTTAAATCAATCGGGCCTTCGAGGCCATCCGGATTAAACAACGTACCGCTTACGCCTTGTCCGCTAAAACTGCCTCCCAACGTTCCAGTTATATAGGTGCTTAGATCGATGGCTCCCACATTTTCGCACAATACGCCCGGGTTCGCCCAATCGGCCGAAAAAGGCTCGAAAGGTGCCTGGCAACCCGTATTTCCGTAGGTCGGAATTCCATCTGGAGTATAATCAACATAAGCTCCGTTTTGCGGTACATTATTTCCATTCGCGTCTACTAAACTTCCCCTTAGATAGGTAACTTCTTCGTAACAGGGAAATGCGCCATTTACTTGGATGCGTAAAGTTTGTTCCTGAGGTGTTCCGGCATTCTGATTTAAAAAATGTCCTCCTCCTTGTCCGTTGTGTTGGTGATAAATAACATACAGCGTATCTGTGAGGTTGGCAAATGAATTAAGTCCAACCGAAACCTCATAGCTGGTAATGGCCAAAACACTTTTACCGGCTGGAATTATTCCGGCTGGTGGCTCGATAAGATAGCCGCAACTTTCGGTAATTGTAGCGTTTAATTCTATGGTTTTTGATGCTGTAAAGGAATTCTGAACGAAGCCATTAAATGGCAAGGTGTTAACCCCCTGCGACGGCCAGCCGTTTATTACTTGTATGTCAGAAATACTGATGGGATTGGATCCAATTCGAAAGCGAAACATTTCGTTCAGTCCTTCTGGGCTTCCCAAAGCATCGTCACATGCATCAACCAAAATGGTCTCCACTTCAAGGCAATTCTGAGAATGGATATTCAGGGCAAATCCGATAAAAAGTAGTATCGAAAGTAAATAACGCATAGGAATCTAAATTTTAGCCCACCGAAGATAGAACTTTCTATTCTTTTTCAAAATTAAACATCCAACATCACGTAATTCAGCGTATTTCCGAATGGAGCTTGTTTTTCGGCAAGTGTTGTCAAAAATGTTAAGCCAGGCGCCTTCATCAAAAATCCAAAGATATTCTCCCTTCGCTCCTGAAAAACTTCACCCGGATAAACTTCGGCTCTCGCTAACCGTAATTGTTTGAGTCCATTGCTTTCGTTTCGTTTTGCTTCGCGCAAGAACTTTTTTTGTAAACGAACGAGTTCATTTTCTGTTCGTTTTGTAAATGCTTGTGCTGCTTCCGGCATTCCGCTTCCGATTGAATCTGATTTTGTGGCCAGCAAGGCTCTAATTTTATCCAGTAGTTCGTATTCCTCCCTAAGCAAAATATCATGAGGCATTTCGCGTAGAACAAGCGCTTGTTCCAACTCTGCTAAGGGTCGAATTAGATCGAATGCAACCAGGCCCGCATTTTTGCATCGGTGCATATTTACCGCATCAAGTGCAAAGGCCGAATTTCGGAGTAGAACTGCCGGGTATGGAATGTTGTAAAAATCAAAGACCGGCTTCAATTCGAGCCAGTAAGCCAGTTCGGCTGCCCCGCCAAAATAAGCAAGATTTGGGAGAAGGAATTCTTGATAGAGCGGGCGCATCATGGCATTGGGCGAAAAGGCATCCGGGTTTGCTCGAATGGCTTTTTCCAATTCTTCTACTGTCCATTTCTGTGAACCGCTTTCGGTTGTAAATCCATCTGCAGTAGCTTCAATGCGCTCTCTGTTTCGGTTCGACTGGTAAAAAAAATTGACAGGACGTCCGTTTAACTGGATTTTATAGCGTTTCTCAAGATGGCTTATCGCTTTGCGGCTTTCACGGAAACTGTTTTGTTCTGTTATATCGTGAAGCATTATTGGAGCGAATGATTTTTTCAGTTCAGCATCATCGGGATTGATTACCAGTAAGCCCATTGAGCCAAATAGCGCATTGCAAAGATGCAGGGTGGCTTCCGCAAGATTTTCCTGCTCGTATGCATCGTAAAGCATTTTGAGCAGCTCGGGTCTGTACTGAAGTTCGGGGATGGAGCGAATTAATTCACGAATTCCCGCGGTTTTCATTCTGCCACACGGTCCCGTTTGATTGGTTTCCCAGGTATATGATTTACTCCCGACAAAAGCAGATTGAATTTCACTGAGGTCGTGATCCTCACCCGCCATCCAGAAAATCGGAACAAAATTTTTATCCGGATGTCGTTTTGTAAGTTCATTGCAAAGCGATACCGCAGAAAGAATTTTAAGCGTTGTATACATTGGCCCTAGGAGGAGGCCCACTTGTTGACCGGTACAAATGGTATATGTGTTTGATTGTTCGAGAAGCGCTATGCGTCGTTCGATCTCATCCGAATAAAGACCGCATTTTTTGTATTGCGAGGCAAGCGTGTTTTTAAGCAACAATCGTTTTTCGTGCGGAAAATCTTTACGCGCATCAATCCAGTCTAAAACACTCGATTCGTGTGGTTTGTGTGTAAATAAACCCTTTAAAAAATCATCAGCACTCAGATAGTCTCTTACAAGGTTGTTTACGAGTCCCGATGTGTGCAATGGCGATTGAGAAATATTTACCTGCATACTTTCAGGATGTTCAACCAATTGAACGATGAATGAAAATGGCTTACCATTTTTTAAAGAATGTCCAGATTTCCTGCGCACCCGAAATTTCTGATTGGAGCAGGCTGTCGGGCGCTGAAGCGTCGCCCGGGAAAACATGGTCGTGGTTTCTTAACCTGTAATACCAAACCTCTTGTTGGTCTATACCTTTTCCGAAAACCCTGCGTGGCGAATCATCATTTATATATACAATGGTGTCGGATGTACATTCATTGAACTCGCGCCAGAAATCTACAACGTTATCGAGTTTGATATTGTCGGCATAACCACCGCCATTAATATTTACGGTACGATCGTTAAGGCCATGCATAAATAACATGGGGATTGGCGATTCTGGCTTTTTATCGTTCCATATCGAATTTGGAACCTCACCAGAAACTACAGCAACTGCTTCGAAAACATTTCCTGCTTCGAGCGCCAAAATATTGCACAATGCCGCCCCCTCAGAAAATCCAGCCAGGTATGAATGTTCCGATGAAAAGCCATGTTCGACCTGGAGCTTAGCAACCAATTGCCGAATAAAATCAACATCTTTAGATCCGGGTTTATCATTATCCCAGGTGCAGTTCAGACCTTGGGGATAGCAAACGGCAAATTGTGCAG
>CANMGM010000093.1 GCA_947497195.1 Bacteroidota bacterium | reverse complement strand
TGCCAATGTAGTTCGCTCGAACGAATGGATTTCGACCGAGTTTAAAAACCAAAGCAATCCTACTCTTTTTGCAACAGCCGGAGCAACAGAGTCGATTATCCAACAAATTGCTATGAGTCTTTTAACCTTCGATGCCGAAGCACAAGGCAATACTGTAGAGTTGAAATGGATAACGGTAAACGAAATCGAAAACGAATCGTTCACCATTGAACGTTCGCTCGATGGTGTGAATTTCGAATCCATTGGCACCAAACCCGGTGCAGGCAACAGCAACGATGTATTGAGTTATCGGTTCCGCGATGCGAAAGCGCAGATTGGTACAAATTACTACCGCGTAAAATTGACAAATGCATCGGGCGAAACCGAATATTCGATGATTACCCCGGTAAACATTGAAGATGCTACCGCCGAATCCGTTAAGATCGAATCACCTCAACCGAATCCGTTCGATAAAGAATTCGAAGTGAGCTATTCGGTACCCCAAGAAGGCAAAGCTGTGTTGAAATTATTGAACCTAAGAGGGGAAATTCTGCACACCGAAGAAGTGGCTTGCAGCAAACAAACCGAGCAGCATTTCCGCTTCAAAGCAGAACCTGAATTAAAGCCTGGAGTGTATTTCTTCCAGGTGGCACAAAACGAAAGCAGCGATCAGGTGAAACTGATAAAACGTCTCTAAAATATACCTACCAACCTTAACTTTGAGAAGCTCCGTTTTGCGGAGCTTTTTCTTTTTTATGGCACTGAAAAATCAAAATCTGAGAAGAATAAAAATCAATTCCCGGTAAAAAAATCCAATTCTGCATTCTTTGCAAATGCTTTCCTGTTGATACATTAAAATCCTTACAATTTCATTTCTGCCTTTAAAAGTCAAATTTCAACAATAACAAGGATTTCGAACTAAAGAAATCTTGCATTACCCAAATATCTTACATACGTAACCTGCACGAATATGTGTGCAGAAATGAAATTAACGCGCTGAATAGTTTTACGTAAACAATTCAAACAAACAATTTAAATACAATGAAAACTATTTACACAAGCCAGTTCAGTATCACCATGAAAAATCTAATTATTGCCTGTACGCTTTTATTGCTAACACATGCTGCATCGGCACAACAAAAAATGGGATCCGGCCTAGTAGGCTCGGCAAGCCTTATGCAAGACAGTTATAATCCGATTTTATCGTTTTCGCCTGTACACAACGGAGGCAAAACCTATGTGCGCTGGCTGGTATCGAACGATGAAAAAGACGGCATTTTTATCGTCGAACGATCGACCGACGGTGTGGAATTTGAAGCCCTCGGATTTAAAGACCGCGTAGGTTCACCTTTGTGCGTTAATCTATTCTACTCGTTTGTAGATGAAACACCCAATCCAGGACAAAATTATTACCGTGTTATGACAGTCGGGACTGACCAAACATATACTTACAGCGACATTATTCGCGTTAACACAGGTGTTCCCGAAGCATCCAATTCAAGCAACGCTGCCATAAACGTAACTCCTGTCGCAAAATAATTATGTATCCTTTTTTAAGGATTGGGCGTAAACCACACACAACATGAAAAAACGCATGCGCCTCAGTCCCCAAAATAAAATAAAACTCAGCGTTCGCTTCAGGCTTATTACAGTTGCGTCGGTTTTCTTTCTCGCAACAATTATCCTCGTTTTGTATTTTGTTTTCGGCGGCAAAAAGAAAATCATTGCAGAAGACATACAAAACATTACCGATCGATTCGGATTTTACCGCAGCATCGAAGCAGTTGATTTTGTTGCGAACGAGGAAAGCGATTTATACCAGGTTCCGATTAACGTCATGCTTGAGCACACTGATTTTAAATCAAAAAATTTCGGAGGCCGCTTGTTTGACCCATCAGCGCGCGATTTGATTTTCGTACGCAGTGGAAGCAAAATACCGCTTAAATCGCAAATTGAAGATTACGATGCAGCACGCGGCTTTGTGCATGCAACAGTATGGATCGACACGCTCAAGAAAAACGAAAAGCCTTTTTTTGATGTGTATTATTCCTTAACAGAAAGCAAGGCCATTTCAACACCTGTGATCGGCAATAATTTACTCATTTCGATGAACGAAGGCTTGAGCGGATACAAGGGATCCGAGCGCATTACAGCCAATGCGGCAGGCACATTCAAAGCAGATGGCCTGATGGGAAATGGACGTGGATTTTCGAACGAACGGGGCGATTATTTACACTATAAGCTTAGCACGAAAAATGACCTTGTAAACGGCTTTACGCTGAGCACCTGGATTTATCCTGAACTTAAAAATCAAAACCAGATTATTTGTGGATACCATGATTTAGCGGGTACGGAGTTGCTTATTGGCGTAAATAAACAAAACGCGATCTTCATCAAACTAAATAACAAGGACGAGGAGATTTTTCTAAACGGAATTGAGCATACATTAAACGTCAATCAATGGTCGTATGTGGCATTGACCAATGATGTTAAGAATAAAACGATTGCACTTTTAATAAACGGAAATGAAATTATTTCGACCAAAACAAACCAAGCTCTGGGCTATCCAATAGCACTCTTTTTTGGAAGAAGCAGGCAGAATGCGGCCGATGGCTTTACCGGAATTATAGACCAGATTGAATTATTATCTGAACTAAAAAGTAAAACCTGGAGCAAATTTGCGTACAACAATGCAATGCATCCGATTTCACAATGGACATACGGTTCATCAAACGCGCCTAAAATCAACAGCAGCGGGCGCGAAACCACGCGACAGGCGGTAAAGAAAGATGAAGGCAAATCGCGGCAGGCAAACGAAATAAAGTTTCAAACCCAAAAGCAGCGTGCAAATAGCAAAGAAAGTACTGCAACGGTAAGTTCGAGCGCAACGCTTATGCAACAAAAACTGCAACAGATTCAACAGAAAGTTCAAAAAGAGGAACTTGCTAAGAATTAGAATCGGTCACCAATTCGATTTTCGAATATGGGCGCACGAGCGGGCTTTCCGGTACAAGTCCTCGGCGCTTTAGGCTCTACCGCCGCTGCCTCCGGGCTTTCCCCTTCAATCCCTTGCGCTGAAATCTACCTTGCCTTATTTAAGACTATTTTCAACCGAAAATCTGTACACGCCCAGGTCTGAAACCAAAACATACATCCCGCTTGCCAACTCAGATGCATCAAGCAAATTGGTATTCTGTCCGCTCAAATGCATCCTGCCCGATATATCCAAAACCTGAAAGAAGTTTAGGGTTCGGTTAAGGTGTAGGATTTCGCTTCCCGGATTTGGGAAAATCACGAGCTGAATCCGTTCAATATCCGATATGCCTGTAGCCTGGTTGCTACCGCCTGGTGTAGATGATTCAAAAACAATCCAGCTTTCAGCTCCATCCTGAATTCTACCCCACGAGAAATTTACATTCAAAGCCGGAAAATCAATACGATCATACAAACGGGGCTTCCCGTCTTCGAGCTTGTATAGGCGCAACTCTTCGCCATCATTATCGAGCGAAAACGAACAATGTTCAGGTCCTTTCAGCGGTTCGTTATCGGCCCAAAACAACTTAAATTCTCCGGGCGACATAAATCCGTTGGCCAGCTCAAACTTCAGTGGATTAGTTGCATCGTCGCTAAGATAAAATCCGTTCAGGTTTATCCCCGAAAACCCGCCATTCCAAAGTTCAATCCAGTCTGCAGGCGTGTTCAGTTCATCAAACACCACACCTGTATTTTCACTCATCACCTCATTGATATATAAAGATGGAGGTGCAGAATTACGGTGAACGAAATCACCCAAACACGGAAATGCGTCAGGCCGCCCCGGAATTCGCCACCTGTAATACATACGATCTGAAGAGGGAACGTTCTGTAGTCTGGCGGTAAAAATATGGTCACTGGCATCAGTATCCGGAAAAACACCATCATCAAAGGCCACAATGGAAGTGCTGAAAGTATTGACCGAATAGCCATATTCAAGATGCAACGAATCGATTCCGGCTGTACAGTGCGCCATAAACCGAATGGTGTCGTTAAGCGGGAAATCATGCCTAACCTCAACAGAAACAATTGCAATATCAGGTACAATCAATGCTTCAAGCTGATCAATTGCAGAAATACGTCGTGCCTCAACAAAGGGTAAAACACCTGATTCTACATGCCCTCCCCATGCAAGTGAATCTCCGTGGTAAAAATCATCAAACGTAAAGCCGTAGTCCAAACCGTGAAATGGATCTTCATTCACCACAGGAGCAATTAAATCCTGTAATTCATTGATGCGTTGCCGAAGGCTGTCGGGATGAAAAACACTTTGCATCAATTCATCCACATAAAAACCAAAACGATTTCTGTATTCCGGAATCTGTAAAAGTCGATTAAACAGTGGGCGCTCCTGCGACCCCGGGGCCCAAGCATAAATTGGCCTGTTGGCCCAATCCTGATTCACCCAATCGATGCCCAGCGTATTATCGAGATCATACTGCATGAACTCAAACTGACCGCTGTTACGGTTTTTATAGAGATAAAAATTGTTTTTATTGAAAATATATCCATCCCAGTTGCCCGATAATACATCAAATGCGGCCTGTCTAAGGTAACGATCTACCTGAAAAATAGGCTCGAGCGCACAGGGCAAATCCTCCAATTCTGTTTGATTCAAAATTGAGATAAACTCCGACAAATCACTGTAATTATCGGCATATATATTTGTTTTCAATTCATAAACACGCCGACCATTAAAATCCAATTGATATGCGGCAGGATTTTCAGAAATATAGTCAAGATCGGCAGGATACAGACATTTATACAGATTACCCGGATGCGGATTCGAAAAAACACGTTCCACAAATGTTTCATCAATGTGTTCAACATGGGTATACAATCCCATGTTCTGCTCATTTACAAAAAGCTGCACCATCGAGGTACGCGCCGCCGGCAGCTCTGCTTTGCGAAGCATTTCCCAGCACAGCTTGGTACGAATACGCGTTGGATCGTTGTGACTGCCATTGAGGTTAATTTTTTCTAAACCCTGCCAACGCGCTCCTTGAATGAAGGTGTTGAACGATATTTTGAAGGATTTTTTAGCAGCATTCAAACTGGTATTCCCTCGTAACCTGAATCCGATATTCTGAATGGTCTGACTAAAGTTACTGCTCTCGAATCGGAAGTTGGCCTGAAACTCATGTTCGCTGCCGGCCTGCCCCAATTCTAACAATACCGGCAGTGAATCGGGATGAAGTGTAATTCGAATTACGGAAACTTCATCTTGAGGAAATACCAGACCATATTCAGGTTGAATTACCTGAGAAAACATACCTAGTGGAATAACCAATAACGAAATTCCTAACAAAAAAATAAAGCGCACCGTCTTTTTCAAATTAATTTCTAACCCTCGAAAAACGCATGGCACCGAGCATCCAGTCGGGCAGTGGTTTCATGCTGTTGCGTTTGCGCAAATCGAGGTACCAGTTTAGTTTTTTAAGCAAAGGAAGTTTATGTGTCTGAACGAATTCTATTAAAGCTCCATCGGGATCTTCGATGTAGGCAAAATGGCCGGCTGCAGCCCCCATATCGAAACTATCGGCACTATCAACAGTAAAAGGCGCTTTGTTTTCGTCGCACAATTTCTTCAGCGCCTGCATGTTGTTTACGTCAAAGCACGCGTGAATGAATCCCATATCGCCCCAGAAACGATTGGCGAAGATTTTCCGACCACCGCCATCGGCACGCTGAATCAATTCCACTTCGGTATCGCCCAATAAACGGCTAAAAGCCCCTCCACGTGGATTGGCTGTTTGCAAAAGCACGCGGCGGCATTCGAGTCCATCGAATTCGGCAAAACGCGAACTTGAATCTGACACAACCTTATTGAATCCCAGTACCGAGCGGTAAAACTGAATGGAAGCCTCCATATTACTCACGCCTACCTGAAAACCCTGAACGCCTCCGTTGGTGTGACTTCCACTGCGAAACCAGCTTCTTCCCTGATTAAACGTATATCGGTTGCCATCGGGATCGGTTAAATGAAAGCGCTCGCCTTCGGCCGGATCGGGATATATTTCAGATGGGTTCAGACCATTCTTGGTAAAAAACGCATGCGCTGCTTTTACATTGCGGCACTTCATGATGACACCAAAGAATCCAAGATCGCCCGGACGAATGCTGAGCTCGGGAGAAAGCGGCGTACGATCGGTGAATTGCCAGATTTCAAATCCTCCCCCACCCTGCATATTGAGCGCCAGAATAGCATAGCGTTTTCGCGCTTCATCGCCGGTGTAGCGTGTCATCAATGCAGCAGTTGATGCATCCTTGAATACAGGAACATCCATCCCAAAAAATTTGCGATACCAGGTGAAAGAAGCTTCCGCATCGCGGCAACCAATTCCCACCTGCTGAATTCCGCTGAGTAGCGAAGATGTTAAATTCATGTAGCGTTGATTTTCTTTATTAACCAATAAAAAAGTGGTGGACAGAATCGCTTCAGGTAAACCGGCAACAACTCGGCACCACCAATGAGTACATCGTATTTTTTTGCGTTGATTGCTTTAACAATCGAACGGGCGCATGACTCTGCACTTATTCCTTTGCGTTGACCCTCGTCGAGCACATTGTGTGTCGAACCATCGCCTTTGCGTGCATTGTAGGAAATATTCGTGCGAACCCTTCCCGGGCAAACCATTGTAACGTAAACAGGAACATCCTTCATTTCAAGCCTCAATGCTTCGAAATAGCCATGAAGAGCGTGTTTGGCTGCAGCATAACTGGAGCGTAAGGTAAAACCAAATTTCCCGGCAATGCTCGAAACTACAACAATATGACCGGATTTACGTTCCAGAAAATGCGGTAAAACAGCCTTGCTCAAAGCAACCGGAGCGAAGTAATTGAGTTCTATGATTGCGCGCTCAACCGATTCGGCTGTTTCCATGGCAGGTGAGCGTTGACTAAATCCGGCATTGTTTATCAGCACATCGATATGTCCAAAAAAAGAGAGTGCTTTTTCGACTTGCTCGGGAATTGCATTTACATCTGCCAGATCGAACGGAAGGATGGCGACCTCGGCACGGTTACCAATTTGCTCTTTTACTCCGACAAGCTTTTCTGCGCTTCTCGCACTTAAAATTAGAGCGTTTCCTGGTTTGGCAAGTTCATAGGCCAATGCCTCGCCAATTCCTGAGGAGGCGCCGGTAATCCAATAAATTTTGAGTTTGGGTAACACGGCCCGAAGATACGCATTAGGGCGAAATTCTTCGTCGAAACCGAACCTATTTAAATTCCTATCGTAGAGGCGGATTCATAAAACTAAAAACTCTATGCATTTATTCGTTAAGCAATTGCGGAGAATTACGGCAACCGCGGCCATCTGTTTATTAGTACAGCAACTCAGTGCCCAAACCGATACCGAGTTCTGGTTTGTAGCGCCCGAAATTACCAGCGGCCACGGCGATTCACCAATCGTTCTTCGCGTAAGTGCGAACGAGTTACCCGCCGACATCGTTCTTTCGCAACCCGCAACAAACGCATTTACTCCGATCGTGCTAACCATCCCGGCGGGCACAACGCAAACCATCGATTTAACACCTTTCAAGGATTTACTCGAAAACCAGCCGCCCGATCAGGTGTTGGACAAAGGATTTTTACTCCAGGCGAGCGTTCCGGTTACGGCCTACTACGAAGTAAACTACTCCAATAATCCTGAAATTTTTGCCCTCAAAGGTACCAATGCACTGGGCATAGAATTTTACACACCATTTTCGACCAATTACGACAATGGTAATTTCACTCCGGCGGCACGCAGTGGTTTCGAAATTGTTGCAACAGAAGACAGCACAACAATAACCATTACGCCCACAGCTAATTTAATTGGGCATCCGGCCGGCGTTCCGTTCAGCATCAATTTGAATCGAGGGCAAAGCTATTCGCTGGTTGCAGAATCGGCCAGCGGTGCATTGCACCCTGCAGGTACGCATATTACATCCAACAAACCAATTGCAGTAACACTCAAAGACGATTCGGCTACTTTTCAGGGATGCAGAGACTTACTAGGCGATCAACTCGTTCCGGTTAGCATGGTTGGCACCGATTACATCGTAATGAAAGGATTTTTAAATACAGGAGGCGATCGGGCGTATGTGCTGGCTACCGCCGACAGTACCGAGATTTTTATTGATGGTAGCCTGACTCCGATTGATACGCTAAACAGTGGGGAACAATTCATTGTTGATATTGTGAATTCAAGCGTATTTATAACTGGTTCGAAGCCCATTTATGTTCTGCATGTTACCGGTGTTGGTTGTGAAATGGGAAGTGCCATTTTACCATCGATCGAATGTACCGGATCATCGTCTGTATTTTTCACACGGTCGAATGCCGAAGTATTCCGATTAAATATCATGGTGCGAAGTGGCTCCGAGGGATCGTTCACATTAAACGGATCAACCACGCTTGTGCCGGCAAGTGCATTTACGCCGGTGAATGGTACGGGTGGTGTGTGGTTATCGGCTCAGC
>CANMGM010000092.1 GCA_947497195.1 Bacteroidota bacterium | reverse complement strand
TGGATGGATGTAGCGGAAACTTCCGGGATGATGGAACCGCTGGATGTACTCGCGCATCATGCCCGAACGCGCAACACCCGGACGAATAATTGAACTGGCGGCAACCAACGTGATGAAATCTTCGCATTTCAGCTTGCTCAGTAGCATGCGCATGGCCGGCGATTCGACATAAAAACAGCCCATCGTTTTCCCGGTGCGGATGAGGTTTTTAATGGCCGGGTCTGTCTTGAAATCCGAAATGCGGTGAATGTCGATGCTGATTTGCCGGTTTTTGCGCACAAGGTCAACGGCTTCGCGGATGTGGCCAAGTCCGCGCTGACTTAGGATATCGTATTTAAAGAGCCCCACTTCTTCGGCCACATACATGTCGAACTGCGTAATCGGAAAGCCTTTGGGAGGCATTTGTGTGGCGGTATAGGTGTAAATCGGTGTTTCCGAAATAACTACACCGCCGGCATGGATGCCGAGATGGTTCGGAAATCCGTTGAGCCGCTCGCCGTAGCGGAAAATGAGTTTGCTGATGTGGTCGGCATCATCGGGCAGTTTGCGCAGGTTGCTGAGTACATCGATCTCGGTTTTGGGCAGTCCAAATACTTTACCCAGCTCGCGAATTACGGCGCGCTCCTGAAACGTGGTGTAGGTAGCAATGAATGCGGTATGTTCGTAGCCGTACCGCTGAAAAATATAGCTCAACACTTCGTCGCGGTCGCGCCACGAAAAATCGAGGTCGAAATCGGGTGGCGAGCTGCGGTGCGGATTGATGAAACGTTCGAAATACAGGTCGAGTTCAATCGGATCCACATCGGTAATGCCGAGGCAATATGCCGCAATACTATTGGCTCCACTGCCGCGCCCAACGTGGAAAAAGCCACGGTACTTTGCGTAACGGATGATATCGTCGGTGATGAGGAAATAGGGCGTAAATCCCAGTTTGAAAATTACATCGAGTTCATGGCGCAGTCGTTTGCGGGCTTCACGGTTTTTTGTACCGTAGCGGTACAGAAGTCCGTCGTGACTGAGTTTTTCGAGCAGCTGACGATCCTGCGGGATAGAACCCGTAAAGGTTTTGCGGTTTTTGGGTGTTCCGAACGCAAAGTCGATGTGGCAGGTTTCGAGCAGGTGAAGCGTTCGGGCAATGATTTCTGGATAGGATGCAAATGCCGAAACCAGGTCTTTCCGTTCGCAAAAGGATGCCGAAGAAGGTGCGCAGCGTAGCGGATCGAGCTTGCTCAACACCGTATTTTGGTCGATTGCGCGCAAAAGCCGGTGCATGTTGAAGCGGCTTTTGTCGGGAAAGGTAAAAGGCTGCAGAACGACCAGCTTATCGGAATCGTTTTTTTTTACGGCATTCGATTTACGCAACATGTCGATGTTGATGCCGATGAACTCATTGGGTTGCAATGGATGCAGGGCGGGCTTGTCGGGATAGATAACCCAGACACAGTCGAGCCAGTCTTCTGGAGCCACTTCGCTTGGCGCAATACCTTCGGTTAGGTAGGCAGAAAGTAGCCTGTTGATGCGTTCAAAACCCTGAATGTTCCGCGCAAGCGCCACGTAAAGCAGCTTGCTTTCATGTCGGAACTCGACACCAACAACCGGATGCAGCCCGGCTTCTGTGGCCAGTTTTACAAAGTCGATGCAGCCCGAGGTGGTATTGATGTCGGTGAGTGCCGCTGCCGTATAGCCCAACTCGAGTAGGCTGTTGACCAGTTCCTGCGGCGAAACGGTTCCGTAGCGCAGGCTAAACCAGGAGTGACAATTGAGTAACAAGACGATTTTAATGGCATTAAATCGATGTAAAAATAGTCAATGACGTGTAATAAGTCAAAAATAAAAACAGAGCTGGTCACGAATAGTACCGGGAAAATTGCGATGACAACTAACGGCTGAATAATTTATGATTGCTTTGGTTGAATGTGTTTCTAACAACCACTTCATGAAAAAAGCACATAGAATTTATTATGTGCTTGATAATCTTAATTTTAAGCCAATACTTTATTAACAATGCTCGGTTGATTCCTTTGTATTCAGTGAGTTACAAAAACGCATTTTACGCCATTAAATTCGTCTTCCATGATACGGTTGTTAGGATTACTTAGTTTTCTGTTAGCGTTGTTTTTGCTGCCGATGAACTTCAGACTGCTCACTGATGCGCTTGAAGTTGGAGGAACTGCTGCCGGTGCATGGATCTTTTTTTCGTTCATGCTGGTTCTAACCCTTTCTTCGGGTTGGATGGGAGTGCGTTTTCTGCGTCGGGCTTAATTAGCGCCTAATAGCATTTGAATACGCCCAAAGTCGCGGGTGGTATATTATTCGAAAATTCAATCTCCGGACTGAAGGCCGGAGATAAAAATTCGCAATGGCGTGTGCAGCACATACCACGCGATTATTCGAGATACAATCAAGCAATTTTCGATTCTGGACACGGATGCATACGTGCATACGAAAGCGCCAGAGATTGCAGGGTAAAGCCCGCAGAATGGCGTAGTATAACGAAGCCATGTGAGGACTTGAACCGGAAAGCCCGCCCGGCGCCCAAATAAACCCATTGTAATTGACAATGAATGATTTGACCGTGCAATGGCCAAACTGAAATGATAAACCCTACGAAAAGGCTAAAATGGGTAAAGCACTTTTGGTCGAGGATAAGACCTAAATCTGATTTTTTAATTCCTCAATAATCGAATGAATTACTGCATCAATCTTTTCGAGTAAATCAGGAACCAATTCTAAGTTCGATGCTTCTTTACCGCATTGTTCAACGGTACGGATATCTTCGCGCAGCAGTTCAATTCCCATGGTGTCTATCGACGGCTTAATCTTGTGGGCAATCGCTCCCAAACCGGCCCAATTGCCAGTTGAATAATGACTGCGCAATTCATTCAATGCAGGCGGCATGGTATCGATAAACAATTGCAACATCTTCTTTACGAACGCATCGTTTCCGTGACTTATTTCTTCGATTATGCTGAGGTTGTATAGTTTACCTTCTGGAACAGAATAGCTCATCGTGCGATATTTTAATGATAAAGGTAAATTTTACTCCATAATATTTGGCCAAAATGTATACGCCAAGATATTTTATAAGTTACAAATTCTTAGATGCCTTAGAAATTCGGGCGGAACATGTATTTGTTGTAGAAATCGTTGATTACGCGAACAGCCTCCTCGCCGGTTTCTACAATGCTAAATAGGTTTAAATCTTCCTCCGAAATGAATGGATTTTCGCGGAGCAATTGTTCTTTTACCCACTCCACCAAACCTTTCCAGTACGACTTGCCTACCAGTACCACAGGAAAACGCGCAATTTTATTGGTCTGAATGAGCGTTATCGCCTCGAAAAACTCATCCAGCGTTCCAAATCCTCCCGGCATAATCACAAATCCCTGGGCATATTTCATGAACATTACCTTGCGCACAAAGAAATAATCGAAATTGATGATCTTATCGCGGTCGATATAGCGATTTCCTTCTTGCTCATGTGGTAAGACGATATTCAGCCCAACCGATTTACCGCCACCACGGTGCGCTCCTTTGTTTCCGGCCTCCATAATACCCGGACCTCCACCCGTAATAATTCCGTAACCCTCCAAGGTTAAACGGTACGCAATGTCTTCCGCCAAAATGTAATATGGGTCTTCAGGTTTGCTGCGTGCCGATCCGAAAATCGAAACACAGGGTCCAATTTTGCCCAATTTTTCAAAGCCTTCGACAAATTCGGCCATGATTTTAAATATCTGCCACGAATTGGTGGTCTTTATCTCAAAAGCATCTTTCTCTTTGAATGCCTCAATAATTCTGTCTTCATGACCGCGCTTGTTCGGTTCTTCCATAATGTTATATCTTAAAAAACGAAAAGTAATAAATTCTAATCCTTCTGAAGCTATGCATGCGAAATTCCCTGCAATTCTGCGTCAATAAATGCTGCAGTGTAACCTTTGCCTGCCTTGCACACTTCTTCCGGAGTTCCCTCTGCCATAATCATCCCACCGCGTTCGCCACCCTCGGGACCAATATCAACAATGTAATCGGCAACTTTGATAATATCGAGGTTATGCTCAATTACGACCACGGTATTGCCTTTATCGACCAGTTTTTGTAAAACATCCAATAACATCCGGATATCTTCAAAATGAAGTCCTGTCGTAGGTTCATCTAAAATATAAAGCGTTTTTCCGGTGTCTTTCCGGCTCAGTTCGGTAGCCAGTTTTACACGCTGTGCTTCACCGCCCGAAAGAGTTGTTGATGCTTGTCCCAAGGATACATAACCCAAGCCAACTTCATTCAGTGTTTTAATTTTGTGGCGAATTGTTGGGATATTTTCGAAAAATTCAACAGCATGCTCGATCGTCATGTTCAGCACATCGGCGATGGATTTGCCGCGGTACCGAACTTCCAGCGTTTCGCGGTTATATCGTTTTCCTTGGCAGCCCGGACATTGAACATATACATCGGGCAGGAAATTCATTTCGATTACCTGCATACCACCGCCCGAACATGTTTCGCACCGCCCACCTTTTACATTGAAGCTGAAGCGCCCCGGTTTGTATCCACGAATGGCGGCTTCGGGCAGTGATGCGAAGAGTGTTCTGATGTCTGAAAAAACGCCCGTATACGTTGCCGGATTTGAACGCGGTGTTCGGCCAATCGGACTTTGATCAATATCGATGACCTTGTCTATGTGCTCTTTGCCTTCAATACGTTTATATGCGAGAGGTTCTTTAAGCGACTGATAGAAATGTTTACTTAGGGCGGGGTAGAGGGTTTCATTGATCAGCGTTGATTTTCCGCTGCCCGAAACACCTGTAACGCAAACAAAGGTTCCCAGCGGGATGCTGAGGTTTACATTTTTTAAATTGTTACCCTGCGCCCCGATTAATTTCAACGCATTTTTGCTGCCTTTTCGGCGCTGAGGCGGAATTGCGATAGCCTTTTTTCCATTGATATATGCCGCTGTGCTTGATTCTGCATCGAGCAATTCTTTCGGTGAGCCCTGACTAACAATTCGACCACCGTGAACGCCTGCGCCCGGACCGATATCGATAACATGATCGGCTTCGAGAATCATGTCCTTGTCGTGTTCTACCACCAAAACCGAATTGCCTGAATCGCGCAGATCTTTGAGCGCTTTGATGAGCTTAACGTTATCGCGCTGATGCAGTCCGATGCTGGGTTCATCGAGAATGTAGAGAACGCCAACGAGTTTGGAACCAATTTGAGTAGCAAGTCTGATACGTTGTGCTTCTCCGCCCGAGAGGCTGCCGGCGGATCGGTTTAATGTGAGGTAATCGAGTCCAACTTCCATGAGGAAGCCAATGCGGTTGCGGATTTCCTTCAACACTTCGGTTGCAATAATTTTCTGTCGGCCTTCCATACGTTCTTCCACACCCTCGAACCAGGCTTGCAGGTTCCCAATGTCCATCGATGCCAGCTCCGCAATATTCTTCTCGGCAACTTTAAACCAGAGCGCCTGTTTCTTAAGCCGTGTGCCTGCGCATTCGGGGCATTCGACTTGATTCATGTATTCGGTAGCCCAATTTGAACGGGGATTACTGTCTTGATTTTCTTCATGCTGACCGGCAATGAAATTTACAATCCCCTCGAATTGGATGGCGTATCCCTGGTTGTTGTATCGTGGATTTTTGATTTTCAGAATTTCTTCGGTTCCGAATAAAATGGCATCAATTGCTGCTTGATCGATTTCGCTGATGGGGGTATCGAGGCCGAAATCATATTTGTCGGCAATTGCTTCAATCTGCGCGTAAATCCAGTTGTTTTTGTATTCTCCCAGCGGTTGAATGCCGCCTTTTTTAATGCTTTTTTTCGGGTCGGGGATGATTTTATTCAGATCAACCTGTGCAATATTTCCGAGACCATGGCACTTTGGGCAAGCTCCGTAAGGTGAGTTGAAGGAGAAGAGGTTAGGCGCAGGTTCGTCGTACGAAATGCCGCTTACCGGACACATCAGGAAGCGGCTATAATGCCGAATTTCGTTCGATTCCAGATTCACCGCCATGATGCTCCCTTTCCCATGTTTCATTGCTAGCTTCAGCGATTCGGCAATGCGTTGGCGCTGTGTCTCCATAACTTCGATACGGTCGATCACGATTTCGATGTCGTGTACCTTGTAGCGGTCCACCTTCATTCCGAAATAAATATCGTGAATGGTTCCGTCGACGCGCACCTTCGTGAATCCCTGTTTCCGGATTTGTTCGAACAATTCGCGGTAATGGCCTTTTCGTCCCTTTACTACCGGAGCAAGCAGAGCCAGCTTTTGTCCTCTTGCCGATTCGAGAACGAGTTCCAGAATTTGCTGTTCGGTGTAGCGCACCATTTTTTCGCCCGAAACGTAAGACCATGCTTCGCCGGCCCGTGCAAAGAGCAAACGCATGAAGTCGTAGATTTCAGTAATAGTTCCAACTGTAGAGCGTGGATTTTTACCGGTGGTTTTTTGTTCTATCGAAATTACCGGACTTAAGCCTGTGATGCGATCTACATCGGGTCGTTCGAGTTTGCCGAGAAACTGACGCGCATAGGCCGAGAAGCTTTCGATGTAGCGTCGTTGACCTTCGGCGTAAATGGTATCGAATGCAAGCGATGACTTGCCACTTCCGCTTAGGCCTGTAATAACAACGAGTTTATCGCGCGGTATGCGAACGTCGATGTTTTTAAGGTTGTGTTCTCTGGCCCCGAAAATTTCGATGGCGTGTTCGCTCTCAGGCCTAGAATCGTGCATAGCAATTGAACCCCAAAATTAGGGAATTGTTGCTATAGAGATTGAGAATACTGCAATTATTTCGGTAGGATGGTATCGCTGATGGGCGCTTCGGGATTCAGCGCTTCGGCTTCCTTTATAAGTTGTTCATAATTCTGTACGCTTGCATTGGGAATGCGCAGATAGAATGGTTTTCCTTCCAATAAGGTAAGTTTATCGCTTCGCAGCCAGGGATTGTAATACTTCAACATTTTGAAAGATGTACCTTTTTCCTGGGCAAAGGTAGCAAGGTTGGTAATGCTTGAATCGATTTTTTGAAAGGAGCCTGGAAGAGGCGGATACAAATCTTTCTTACGCAGTACGAAGCCATAATTCTGCGGGTTGCTGAGGATTTCTTTCAAGGCCAGCACACGGAAGATATACCGACTAGTTTCCTCATTTAAATGAAGATCGTAATAGGTAATAGCTCTCTGTCGCTCGATTTGTTTCTGCATCCCATTTGTTCCAAGATTAAAGGAAGCAGCGGCGAGTGTCCAGTTATTGAATTGGGCATATGCATCCTTGAAAAACCGGCTTGCGGCTTCGGTGGCCTTTTCGGGATTGTAACGTTCGTCGATTTCGTCGTTGATGATTAATCCGTAGGCCTGTGCAGTTGAGGGAATAAACTGCCAGAAACCGGCAGCTCCTTTGGCTGAAGTATTGTGCGTAAAGCCCGATTCTGCAACGGCGAGAAACTTAAAATCGTCGGGAATTCCATTTTTCTTTAAAATCCTTGAGATAATGGGAAGCCATCGGTTTGAGCGTTTGGCCAGCAATACGGTTTGCGATTGGAAATAGGTATTTACAAGGAACTCGCGGTCGATGCGTTCACGCACCTCGAAATCTTCAAGGGGCACAGGTTCGCCTGCGAAATTAAGGTCATGTGGAATATTGACTGAATAAATACGGTAGTGATCCTGGAAATATTTTTCGTATTGTTTATCATCGGAATTAATACCGGTGTAAAAACTAAACAGTCGAATTACACCGAGTGAGAGAAAAATAAAAACAAGAGCAAGAAAGCGTCTGGCAGTGGTTTCAGAGAATTTTCGTTTCAGTTTTGGGACTTTCACGATTTGGGTTTTGGTTTACTTATACGCGTTGTGCTGTACAATCCCCCCAGAATGAGAAGAAATACAATACTGGCTGATACGGTATAAGTTGTATTCCAGTTACGGACGTTATTCATCACAAAAATTGCAAGAAACATAGCCAAAGAAGAAAGTCCAATCATAACCAATGCAACATGCCGGTCGGTGAGGCCCATGTAAGACAGATGGTGAGTAGTGTGATCTCTTCCACCCACGAAAGGCGACTTGCCTTTTAGGATGCGGTTTATTGATACAGTTGTAGTATCGCTAATTGGAACAACAAACATCAAAACTGCAATGAGGAATTGTTTTGATTGCACTGCTACGCCATAGTAATCGGGGGCATTCCAGAAATATTCGATGCCGATACCGGCAAGGAAAACACCAAGAAACTGGGAGCCACTGTCGCCCATATACATGCGCGAAGGATTCCAGTTGTAGTAAAGAAAACCGAGCAAAGTCGACACAACACTCAGCATGAGGATGGTATTTAGATGCACGGCTTCATTCCGAAATGCAAGACTAGTAAGTGCCCCAATACAGATAACTATAGAGACCGAAGTTGTGATGCCATCCATATTATCGAGCATGTTGAGTGAATTCATCAGGCCCACAACCCAGAAAAAGGTGATGAATAAATTGAATTCATACCATGGGGTTATTTG
>CANMGM010000091.1 GCA_947497195.1 Bacteroidota bacterium | reverse complement strand
TAATTTAGCAACATGATGCAGCAACGTTTTACATCCGACGCCGAAGCAGTAAATGCGCTTCGCGACACCTATATCAAACTCAACAGCGAAATTGGTAAAGTCGTAATAGGCCAGGAAGAGGTCGTGCGCGATGTGGTAATTTCCATTTTCAGCAAGGGGCATTGCCTATTGGTTGGGGTACCCGGTTTGGCAAAAACGCTTTTGGTAACAACGATTTCACGCGTGTTGGGTTTGGAATACAACCGCATCCAATTTACGCCCGACCTGATGCCGTCTGATATTATCGGCACCGAAATTCTCGACGAGAACCGTCAGTTTCGTTTCATCAAGGGGCCACTCTTCGCCAACATCATTTTGGCCGACGAGATTAACCGTACGCCGCCCAAAACGCAGGCAGCTTTGCTCGAAGCCATGCAGGAACGCGCCGTAACTGCGGCCGGAAAGCGCTACGAACTCGGCAATCCGTTTTTTGTTCTTGCCACACAAAACCCAATTGAGCAGGAAGGAACCTATCCCCTCCCCGAGGCGCAGCTCGACCGTTTCATGTTCAACATCTGGGTCGATTATCCAAAGATGGAAGATGAGATTAAAGTGGTGAAATCAACTACATCCGATGCACAGGTAAGTTTATCGCCCGTTATTTCGGCCGATGAAATTCTTTTTTTCCAGGATTTGGTGCGCCGCATCCCGATTGCCGATAAGGTGCTCGAATATGCTGTTGGCCTTGCAGTTAAAACGCGGGCTAATTCGGGTATAGCGCCCGAAATGGTGAAGAAGTACCTCGCCTGGGGAGCTGGACCGCGTGCATCGCAGTTTCTAGTTCTGGGCGCCAAGTGCCATGCGGCCATTCATGGTAAATACTCACCCGATATTGAAGACGTAAACGCAGTTGCGACAGCAATTTTGCGCCACCGCATAATTCGCAATTATAAGGCTGAAGCCGAAGGACTTTCGGTAGAAAAAATCATCGAGTCGTTGATGGTGTAAGCGAAAGGTGGTGAAAATCCATGCAGCGTAAACAATTTCTTGCATACCTTGGTTTATTGCCATTTGTCAATTTTGCCATGAAATTAAACGCATTTACCTCAGTTTCGAAGGAGTTTAAATCAACACCTTCAATGCCTGTGTTGTTTCTCGGTCATGGCAGCCCCATGAATGCCATTGAAGAAAATGAGTTTGTTGCCGGTTTTCGAAAGCTTGCCGAACAGATTGAACGACCAAACGCTATTCTATGCATTTCGGCACATTGGGAAACAAACGGCACCTGCGTTACTGCCATGCCGCAGCCCAAGACCATTCATGATTTTGGCGGCTTTCCGAAAGCCCTATTCGACGTTCAATATCCTGCACCCGGCAGTCCCGAATTGGCCGAAGAGTTAAGCAAAGCCGTACTTTCTCAGCATATTGCGCTCGACCATTCCTGGGGACTCGACCATGGCGCGTGGAGTGTGATTAAACACTTGTACCCCAAGGCCGATGTGCCAGTGGTGCAGCTCAGTCTCGATGTTAAGATGACTGCCCAACAGCATTACAATCTTGCCTGCGAATTGGCTTATCTGCGAACAAAAGGAGTGCTTATTGTTGGCAGTGGTAACATGGTGCACAACCTGGGGCGTGTGGCTTGGGATCGTTTGAACGATATTGGTTTTGCCTTCGACTGGGCACTGGAAGCTTCCGAAAAAATGAAGCGATGCATCGTTGATCAAAACCATGCACCGCTTATTGATTTCAGAAAGCAGGGGAGCGCATTCGATTTGGCCATTCCTACTCCAGAGCATTATTTACCCTTGCTGTATGTGATGGCCATGCAAAGCAAAACGGACCAAGTAAGCCTATTTAATGATAAAGCGGTAGCCGGGGCGTTAACCATGACCTCGGTGGTAATTGGTGCTTAGTGCACAACAATCACTTTGCCCGAGGCCGAATAATTTTTTCCCAAGGCTTTCATTAAGTATGTTCCGGAAGGCAAAGAAGCCGTTTCTAAGATCGGCATGTTGCCATTTCCCACTGAAAATTCCTGAGATAATACAATGCGTCCACTCATATCGAGTAGCGAAACAGTCGCATCAGCGGGAAGCAGAATCAAAACCTTGTCGTTAGCGGGATTTGGAAAAACAGTAAGATTTAAGTTTTGTGTTTGTTTGATGCCTGAAGTTGAGAAATCTCCGCGTGTATGCGATACATTTAGTGAATAGCTGTCGGGTTGACCAAACGAACCTAGCGTGGTATCGGTTGAGATTGTCCAAATGCCAATCGATGCTCCGTTTGCCACACTAACCCATTCATACGTCGTATTTCTCGATTCAGAAACAAAGTCTCCAAAGTCTGAAAGTGTCGAATCGGTGCTAATATCGCGTTTTTTAAATCGAAGTGTGTTGGGATAACTGCCCGAATTCGTGATAAGGGTTCCGTATCCATCTACAACATAGCTTAATGTTCCGGTTGAAACGAACGTAACTCCAAATTCTGCGTAGTCAAACGAACTCCGATAGGTATCTGTTTGGGTACTATTCAATGTTGCCGGAAAGCTATAAATAGATTGGGGATTGGTGTAAATTGAAATGATCTCGGAGGCATTGTCGTTCACTGCACTACCTAAAAGTTCAAGGGCTGAAGAAGATTCTTTAAAGTAACCGTAAGCTTCAAGCGAGTCTGAGGATACCTTATATGCTATGGTAGCTGCTGGAAAATTTGATACGAAAGGAGTGCTAGCAGGCGAAACGAACGTAATGGAATCAATTGCACCAGTATCGGGATATGCTGTAAAATCCCATGTTTGATTGGCTCCTGATGCTCCGGGACTAATTCCGGAAGCATTAACAGAACTGGTTTGCACTGTAGTGCCAAAGCCGGGTAAGCCACCAAGATTAAGGGTTGGCTGTGCAATGGCACAAATGGACAAGAGTAAGGAAAAAGTAGTAAATGTTAGTGTTTTCATATGATGTTAGTGTGATTTCTGATTGCAATTTTCGCAATAAAAAATGAAAGCGTGTATGATTTTAAGCAGGATTTTATCCCTATTAACTAAATACGATTTCGTACAATTGAAGGAACAAATTATATAAAGTCGCCTTACTCCTTAAACAACGAATCTACAAATTCGCCGCGATTGAATAGTTGCAGGTCGGTCATTTTTTCACCAAGTCCGATGTATTTCACCGGAATTTTAAACTGATCTGAGATTCCTATTACAACACCACCTTTTGCCGTTCCGTCAAGTTTTGTGAGAGCAAGCGCATTTACATCGGTGGCTTGGGTAAACTGGCGGCACTGTTCAACTGCGTTCTGCCCGGTTGAAGCATCGAGCACGAGCAAAATTTCGTGCGGCGCATCGGGCACAACTTTCTGCATCACGCGCTTTATCTTCGAAAGCTCGTTCATGAGGTTTACCTTGTTGTGCAAACGACCTGCTGTGTCGATAATCACTACATCGGCTCTGTCGTTCTTTCCTTTAGTTAATGCATCAAATGCCACTGCAGCCGGATCGGCGTTCATGCCGTGTTCAACCAAGGGTACACCCACTCGTTCAGACCAAATACGGATCTGATCTACAGCAGCAGCGCGAAATGTATCGGCCGCTCCAAGCACTACCGATTTTCCGGCCAATTTATACTGATGTGCCAATTTAGCGATGGTCGTAGTTTTGCCCACACCATTCACCCCAACCACCATAATTACATACGGACGATCGTTGAAGGGCGTCGAAAAATCCTGGTGGTCGTTGCTGCGGTTTTCTTCGAGCAGTGCGGTAATTTCCTCACGCAGTATCGCATTCAACTGCGATGTGCCCATGTATTTATCGCGGGCAACACGCTCCTGAATCCGCGCTACAATTTTCAAGGTGGTTTCTACGCCCACATCGGCTCCTATGAGAATCTCCTCGAGGTTATCGAGCACCTCGTCGTCGACACTCGATTTTCCGAGCAGCGCTTTGGTGATTTTCGAAAAGAAATTCTCCTTGGTTTTAGCTAAACCCTGATCAAGCGTTTCTTTTTTTTCGCGACTAAAAAAGCTGAAAAATCCCATGATATCTAAGCTGCGTGGTTAGAAATAAAAAAAGCCTCTTCGGGTGGGAAGAAGCTCAAAATTAGATATAAAACTTGTTATTTCTCGTTGAGGAAATCTTTCACGTGGTCGTTGTGCACAACCTCTTCCTTGTAAACGTATGCTCCGGTTTTCGGACTCTTAACCATTTTAATCACTTTTGTAAATGATTTTCCGGCGCCGGTTTTCAGGGTTGCAACTACTTTCTTTGCCATTTCACGCTAAGTTTAAAGGGTTATTTAATTTCTTTATGAACGGTTACACGCTTCAGAATTGGATTGTATTTCTTAAACTCCAAACGCGCTGAGGTGTTCTTTTTATTTTTTGTAGTGATGTATCGCGAAGTGCCCGGTACACCGCTTGTCTTGTGCTCGGTGCATTCCATAATCACCTGAACTCGATTTCCTTTCTTTGCCATGGTATGTGATTGGCTTTAATTTTTAGGGATGCAAATATAGACATTATTTTATTTTGATTTATCATGATTATAATTTTTTCGAATAAATTCAGATTTTTCATTCGCCTCGCATAGCCCTAATTGTTTTTCTGAGTCCTTCGTATAACTTGGTTCTTGCCTTCCAACCCAATAAACGCTCAGCCTTTTCGGCGGTACCGCTTCGAAAGAGTACATCTTCGTACTTACCAAATGTGCTGTAGGGAACAAACTCAAATTGAGGCGGTACACCGGGATGAATAATTTCGTGAATTGAATTGGCCAACTCCAGCACACTGATTGCCGAATTCGGACTATCGCAAATGTTCCAAATGCCCGATTTGAGTTCGGTATTTTCCACAAGTCGCATCACCGCATCCACTAAATCGTCGATATACACATATGACCTTACCTGCTTGCCATCGCCATGAATTTCATACGGCCTGCCCGAGAGCGCCTGCTCAATAAAAACAGATTGAGGCCCTCCCCACCAGCCTTTCGCCATATCGGGGCCGTAACAACCGAAGAAACGCATAATCTGAAACTGCAGGCCAAATTGCCTTTCGGCCGAAAAAAGCGCATGCTCCATGTGCAACTTACTCGCAGCATAAGTCCAGCGTTTGTTTTCGGAACTACCCAAAACACAATCGTGCAGTTCGGAGAATGGAGGGTTTGAATTCTTACCGTATACATCGCTTGTTGAAGCAAATAGCAAACGGATTTTGTTGCGCATGCAAAAATCTAAAACAGCCGAATTGCTCTTCAGATTAGCTTCAATTACTTCCCAACAACTACTGTAACGCGGAATTTTAGACGAAGCCAGATGCACAATGCATTCGATTTGCTCAAGGTGAAATTCACTGATTTCTGAAATATTGCGCCGGATGAGCCTGAAATTTTCTTCCGAAGAAATCGTGTCAAGTCTATACAACTCACCTTTGCTCAAATCGTCGACACCCAAAACCTTGTACCCTTTTTTAACAAGAGTCTTGCACAGGTGAGAACCAATAAAGCCTGCTGCTCCGCTAACCAGAATTGCCGGATGATTGTTTTGCATTTCCGCAAAGGAATAAAAATAACTGCGGCGTTTTCGTTAATGCATATATTTTTGCAGCATGTTTTATTTTCGACATATACAGGAAATTCGAAGTGTATGCAGAGACTGCAGTGTTTCTGTACTGTATGCAACCGGCGAAATTGTATACGATCCGCATCTAGTTCCGGATGTACTGGAACTGGTTGTTACTTTTTTACCCGATAACGACGATCTATATTTTCACAATTTTTATCTGCTGCAGCAGGAAATAAGCTCTATACTCGGACTTGCCGTTGAACTAACGGATTGGGATCAGCTCAAAAACCAGGTGGTAAAAAAGCGAATTCTGGAACACAGCGAGGTGATGTTCAACCATAGTATCGAAAGGGGCATATAGAAGTGGATATAAAGCACCGCGAATTCCTTGCTCAGGGATGAACCGCACTAATCAATCGCTTATCTTTGGCGCATGAAATTCATCGATACCCATGCGCATTTGTACAGTGCCGAATTCGATGCCGATCGGGAAGCGATTATTGACAGGGCACGCGAGCAGGGTATAGAGAAGATCATTCTTCCGGCAATCGACTCGGAGACGTACGATGCCATGATGAAATTGCACAGGCAGCACCCTGATTTGTGTCTGGCTGCAAACGGATTGCATCCCTGTTCGGTAAAGGCCGAAACGCTTGATGCCGAACTTCGGTTTTGTGAGGAGCAATTTGAGGGAAACACATTTGTGGCCATTGGAGAATGTGGGATTGATTTGTATTGGGACACATCAACTCTGGAACTTCAACAAGAAGCACTTCGTATTCAATGCGGCTGGGCGCTCGAAAAAAAACTGCCCATCATCATCCATTCACGCAACGCAACAGCTGAATGCATCGACGTGCTAAGACCCTATACAGCGAAAGGATTAAGAGGTGTTTTTCATTGTTTTTCGGGCACAATTCAAGAGGCTAAAACCATCATCGAAATGGGATTTTATCTGGGAATTGGCGGTGTTCTTACATTTAAAAAATCGGAATTGCCCAACGTTGTAAAAAGCATAGGTCTGAATAATCTCATTCTCGAAACCGATTCGCCTTATTTGGCGCCGGTTCCGTATCGCGGAAAACGAAACGAAAGCGCTTATCTCCGTTACATTGCCGATGAACTGAGCAGTATATTCATGTTGGGAAGTCACGAAATCGCTGAAATTACGACGCGAAACGCAAAAGCCCTGTTTGGAATATGAGCAAGTCGCGGGCATTGATTATTTACACCGGAGGAACCATCGGTATGGTAAAAGATGCCGCCAGCGGAGCATTGATGCCGGTGAACATCGAACTGTTGCTCCAGCATATTCCCGAGTTAAACCGAATTGATGCGGAATTGTGTATCGAAGCATTCGAAACAACAATCGATTCGTCGGATATAACTCCGGCTCACTGGATAAGGCTGGTAG
The DNA here is from genome assembly GCA_947497195.1 of Bacteroidota bacterium. Classification (GTDB taxonomy): domain Bacteria; phylum Bacteroidota; class Bacteroidia; order M30B66; family M30B66; genus CAMCXT01. Next base: position 1,648 of record CANMGM010000091.1, on the reverse strand, counting down.
AAATAATTGAACAAAACTACGATGCGTTCGACGGATTTGTTATTCTGCACGGCTCCGACACCATGGCCTACACAGCCTCGGCCTTGAGCTTTATGCTCGAAAATTTAGGGAAACCGGTTATTCTTACGGGCGCTCAACTGCCCATCGGCGTATTGCGTTCGGATGCAAAAGAAAACTTTATAACAGCACTCGAACTCGCGCTCTTGAAAGAAAACGGATGGTCGAAAATAAACGAAGTCTGTATTTATTTTGAATACCACCTTTTGCGCGGGAATAGGACAACCAAATACAGCGCGAGTAACTTCAACGCCTTCATCAGTCCGAATTATCCTGCCCTGGCAGAAGCAGGCGTGAATATTCAGATTCACACTAATTTGTTATTGCCTATAACGAAGGCAACACCAGCTTTCCATAAAAAACTGGATGAAAACATTGCCGTGCTTCGGCTCTTTCCGGGAATAACCCCTCAGCACGTAAAAGCAATTTGCGGCATACCGAATTTGAAAGCGTTGATAATCGAAACCTATGGCTCTGGGAATGCACCAACGGCTTCATGGTTCGTCGAATACCTTCGACAAACAATTGCAGGAGGCGCGCTCGTGGTCAATGTTAGTCAGTGTTTAAACGGAGCTGTTGAGCAGGGTAAATACAAGACATCGCAGCAGCTTTTGGCTATTGGTGTGATTGGCGCAGGCGACATGACGCTTGAAACGACACTCTGCAAACTGATGTTTTTGCTTGCGCATGCATCCATGGAAGATGTTAGCTTGCTCCTAGCGGCTGATATTTCGGGCGAAAGAAGCCATTCTGAAAACTGAAATCATATTGTGAATAATTTATTTTCAACCTATTGATTTTTAATTTGTTTTTTCACAATTTGAACTCTCAAAATCAAAAACCAGATCATGAAGAAAATGTACAAACTGGCTTTATCGCTTTTCTTTGGAATGAGCGCGAGCCTAATTGCCCAAAGACAATGTGGGACAATGGAAAACCTCCAGATGTTGATCGACAACAATCCTGCAGTTATTGAGCAAATGCATGCCGTGGAGGAACACACACGCCATGCTGAAGAGCATGGATTAGCTCCGCGCGCAGTGGTTACCATTCCGGTTGTATTTCATATCGTTTACAGAAATACTACGCAAAACATTTCGGATGCACAAATCCAGTCGCAGTTAAATGTAATGAACAACGACTTCCGCAAACTAAACAGCGATGTGTCGTTAACACCATCTTTATTTGCCGGTGTTGCTGCTGATATGGAATTTAACTTTTGTATGGCGCAGCGTACTCCAAGTGGCGCAGCATTTAATGGGATAAATCGTGTTGCCACTACACGCACTACTTCCTTTGGTGCAAACGATGCTGTGAAGGCCTCTTCAACCGGCGGAACACCGGGATGGGATCCTAACAAATACCTAAACGTTTGGGTTTGCGATATCGGAGGAGGAATTCTTGGATATGCTACGTTTCCGGGAACAGCAACCGCTACTACCGATGGCGTTGTTTGCGACTACCGCTACTTTGGCACAACAGGAACAGCTACAGCACCATTTAACAAGGGGCGCACAATGACGCATGAAGTAGGTCACTGGTTAAACCTTCGCCATATCTGGGGTGATGCCAATTGCGGAAGCGACTTTGT
>CANMGM010000090.1 GCA_947497195.1 Bacteroidota bacterium | reverse complement strand
CCTAAAACGTCACCCTCTTCAGTGAAAGTTGTTTCGATTGTTTCTTTATCCTCGACTAGTCCCCAATAGTCAACCCAATTGCAATCAAAATCATCTGAAGAGGTTGAGAATTTCTTACCAAAACCTATTCTAAATTCTTCGTTTGTCTTACCGTGTTGGATTATTATTCCTGATGTTTCATTCTCTTTCTTGTAAAAGGCTTTGTCGGCAATTCCATCTCCGTTAAAATCTGCTGAAATATTGTCTGTGAGCTTATATAATTTTGCTTTGTCGAAACCACTTAATAATTGTTTTCGATATTGTTTCTTACTTGGATTATCTTCTTTTGAGTTTTTAACTTCATTTTCTGTTGCTATTTTGTCAGCAACTGTTGTTGTTTTTTCTTTTGAGTTTGAATGTCCGCAGCTTGTTAAAAACCAAAATGTCAATATGTAGATTATCGGTTTCATTGTCGTTTTTTAAGCTGACCGCTAACTATCAAATACTGGCCGGAAACTACTTCGTGCTTAGCGTAATAAACGGAATCAGCATCTCCTCCAGCGAAATACCGCCGTGCTGAAAGGTATTCCGGTAATAATTCACATAGTAATTGTAGTTGTTGGGATAGGCGAAAAACTTGTCTTCCTTCGCGAAAACAAACGCGCTGCTCACATGCTGTTTGGGCAGGTAAATGTCGGATGGATTGCGTACTTCGTACACATCGCGCTTTTCGTAATTCAGGTTTTTGCCCTGTTTGTAACGCAGATTTGTATTCGTATTGCGGTCGCCAATCACTTTGCTGGGTTCGGTAACCCGAATGGTGCCGTGGTCGGTGGTAATGATTAAACGCGCCTTACGATCGGCAATTTGCTTCAGGATATCGAGCAATGGCGAATGTTCGAGCCAGCTCACAGTAATCGAACGATAGGCTTTTTCATCGTCGGCCAGTTCGCGAATCACTTCCATCTCTGTGCGCGCATGCGAGAGCATATCCACGAAATTGTACACGATGGTATTAAACTTATTCCCCATCAAATTTGGAAGGTTCTCGGCCAGTTTTTTACCCGATTGGAAATTGGTAATTTTCGTGTACGATGTTTTAATGTCTTTGCCCAAACGCTTCAATTGCTCCTGCATGAAAAATTCTTCGTGCAGGTTCTTTCCGCCTTCATCCTCATCATTCAACCAATAATTCGGATAACGTTTCTCAATTTCAGAAGGCAACAACCCGGCAAAAAACGCATTGCGCGCATATTGCGTAGCCGTTGGTAAAATGGAACAATACAACTCCTCAGTGTCGACTTTGAAATATTCCGAAATAATGGGCTGAATAACTTTCCACTGGTCGTAACGGAGATTGTCGATTAATACCAAAAACGTTGTATCGGCTTTGTCGAGTTCAGGAACGATGCGATTTTTAAATACGGTATGCGATAAAAGCGGGGCATTCGCATCTTTCCCGTTGAGCCAGTCTTGATAATGGTTAGCGATGAACTTGCTGAATTGCGTATTCGCCTCCGACTTCTGCATTCTTAGAATTTCTTCCATGCCCTCTTCGCGGCTTCGCGTAAGTTCGAGTTCCCAGAAAACGAGCTTCTGATACACATCCTTCCACTCCTGAATCGACAAACGATCGCTCAATGTCATGCCGATTTGCCGAAACTCCTGCTGGTAGGCCGATGAGGTTTTCTCGCGAATCAGTCGCTTATTCTCGAGGTTCTTTTTCAGCGAGAGTAAAATCTGATTCGGATTCACCGGCTTGATGAGGTAATCGGATATCTGCGAACCAATCGCATCTTCCATAATATGCTCTTCTTCCGATTTAGTGATCATAACAACCGGAATCTCGTTGCGCAGCTGTTTAATTTTTACGAGCACCTCTAAACCACTCAAACCGGGCATATTTTCGTCGAGCAAAATAATATCGAAAGGGCGTTCCTTCACCATATCTAAGGCATCATCGCCCGAATTGGCGGTATGCACTTCATAGCCTTTCTCCTTCAAAAAGAGGATGTGTGGCTTAAGCAAATCGATTTCGTCGTCGGCCCAGAGGATATGTATCTTTTCCATGAATGTTTTTGTCTAATTTGGCGGCTGCAAATTAATCCATACAAACAGGATTAATTGCAAAATATTGTTTGTGAAACTTACGCAGAACAAAAAAAAGCTCATCAACGATCCGGTGTATGGTTTTATAACCATTCCAAACGATTTTATCTTTGATCTAATTGAGCATCCCTGGTTTCAGCGGCTGCGTCGAATTCGTCAGCTGGGCCTTACCGATTATGTGTACCCCGGCGCAAACCATAGCCGCTACCACCATGCTTTGGGCGCACTACATTTAATGCAACTTGCGGTGTCACATCTACGCAGCCGTGGCAATGAAATTTCGGACGAGGAAGAAAGTGGGGTGTATGCAGCTATCTTATTGCACGACATTGGACACGGACCATTTTCGCATGCGTTAGAGCACGCCGTCATTCCCGACTGGCCACACGAGAAATTGTCGCTGCTCATTATGGAACACCTCAATACTGAATTTAGGGGCAAACTGGATGTGTGCATTGCTATTTTTAAGAGCACCTATCCGAAGAAATTTCTGCACCAGCTTGTTAGCAGTCAGTTGGATATGGATCGGCTCGATTATTTGAACCGCGACAGTTTTTTCACCGGTGTGGTAGAAGGAGCTGTAGGATCTGAACGCATCATAAAAATGCTGGATGTGGTTGACGATCGAATTGTTGTGCAGGAAAAGGGAATATACAGCATCGAAAAGTTTCTCATTGCCCGCAGGCTGATGTACTGGCAGGTGTATTTGCACAAAACGGTGCTTTCGGCCGAAAATCTCCTGGTTGGTACATTGATGCGTGCCCGGCATCTTGCCCAACAAAACGAAACCTTGTTTGCGTCGACAGCACTGCGATTTTTCCTCTCTCAATCAGAAAACCTTCAAAATAAAGGCGGTAGCCAATTTGAAATACTCAGTCATTTCGCTGCCTTGGATGATTATGATATATTTGCGGCAGCGAAAGAATGGATCAATCACGACGATGCCATTCTGCGTCAACTTAGTTCACGTCTTATACACCGCGATCTCTTGCGCATACATCTCGATAACGAACCATTTACGTCAGAAAAAGTAGACCTTTACAGAAGCCGCCTATCCAACGCAGGTTTTTCAGATGAGGCGCTTCCGTATTTTGTGTTTACCGGTAAGATAACCAACAGTGCGTACAAAGACGATGAAGACAAAATCAATGTACTTCAAAAAGATGGAAGAATAGTTGGTCTTAACAAAGTTGCCGATCAGTTGCATCTTTCGGTATTGACCAACGCTACACATAAATACTTTCTTTGTTACCCCAAAGAGCTCGAAACTACTAATTGATTAGGAATAAAAATGGAATTTACTGCAGGTCAAATTGCTGATTTACTAGGCGGAACCATCGAAGGTGATGCGAATGCGAAGGTAAATCGGCTGGCAAAAATCGAAGAGGGCGAACCCGGATCGCTCACATTTTTAGCCAACAAGAAATACGAGGAGTACATTTATAAAACACAGGCCAGTTTGGTCGTTGTGAACAATTCATTTGTGCCCGAATTCCCGCTTCATACAACGCTGATTCGGGTGGAAGATGCGTACAAGAGTTTTGCGGTGCTGCTCGATACATACAATAAAATTTCGCAGAACAAAGTGGGTAGAGAGAATCCACATACCATTGCCGCATCGGCAAAAATCGGAGCGAATCCTTACATCGGCTCTTTCGTATATGTTGGCGAAAATTCGGTACTTGGCGACAATGTGAAATTGTATCCCGGCGTATACATTGGCGATAATGTTACCATTGGAAGCAATACCACACTCTTTGCCGGAGTAAAGGTATATTCAGAATCAAGAATCGGTTCGAATTGCCGCATACATTCGGGTGTGGTTATTGGCGGCGATGGCTTTGGCTTTGCGCCGCAGGATGATGCCAATTATGTGAAAGTGGCGCAGATAGGAAATGTTATCATCGAAGATCATGTCGAAATTGGCTCCAATACAACCATCGACCGAGCAACACTGGGATCAACCATTATCCGCAAAGGCGTAAAACTCGATAACCTTATTCAGGTTGCACACAATGTAGAAATTGGAGAACATACTGTAATTGCAGCGCAAACCGGAATTGCCGGTTCAACCAAAATCGGGCGATTTTGTATGATTGGTGGTCAGGTTGGCATTGTTGGTCATCTCGTTATTGCCGATAAAGTAAAAATTGCAGCACAGTCGGGTATTGGGAGCAGCATCACCAAAGAAGGTGAAATCGTTCAGGGCTCACCGGCATTCGGAATTGGCGATTATAAGAAATCGTACGTTGGATTTAGAAAACTGCCCGAAATACTGGCGCGTTTAGAAGAATTGGAAAAACAGGTAAACGAATCATGAGTGCAACACATCCCAAAGAAAAGCAGCAAACCATTGCAAATACCGCACAGTTAAGCGGTGTAGGTTTACATACCGGAGTTCAGGTAACGCTTACTTTCATACCAGCCGAAGCCAATACAGGAATTGTATTTCGTCGCAGCGATTTGGAAGGTGCTCCCGAAGTGCCGGCCGACGTAGATTTTGTAATCGAAACGGCACGCGGCACAACACTTTGCAAAGGCGAAGCACGCGTTTCGACGGTTGAGCATACGCTCGCCGCTGCAGGTGGATTGCAAATCGACAACCTGATCATCGATGTAAACGGACCCGAAATTCCAATTATGGACGGAAGTTCGCGCTTCTTCACCGAAGCCTTGCAAAAGGCTGGGATTGTTGAACAGGATGCAGAACGCGAATACTTCGAACTGAAGACCAATGTTTTTTTCAACGATTCGGGACGAGGCGTAGAAATAATGGCCATTCCGGCAGAAAATTACCGGGTTAAGGTAATGATCGACTTCAATTCGCGTGTTCTTGGATTTCAGCATGCGCAGTTGAATCACATCGCCGAATTCAACCAAGAAATTTCTTCATGCCGCACGTTTGTATTCTTGCATGAGCTAAATGCCTTGCTCGAAAGCAACTTAATAAAAGGCGGCGATTTAAGCAATGCCATCGTTTATGTTGACCGTGATTTGACCGAAGTTGAGAAACAAAAACTGAACGAAGTTTTCGGGCGCTCGGATGTGCATGTAACCGCCGATGGAACGCTGAATAACATCTCCATCATGCATCAAAACGAGGCGGCGCGCCATAAACTGCTCGACGTTGTGGGCGATTTGATGTTAATTGGAAAACCAATTCGTGCTCAGATTATTGCGACACGACCGGGGCACGCTGCCAATGTTGAATTTGCACGCAAAATCAAGCAACTAATCAAGCAAGAAAAAAACCGCAAAGGCGATTCGCTTGATATTGATTTGAGTCAGCCGCCACTTTACAACATCAACGACATTATGCGGATTTTACCGCATCGCCAACCTTTTTTGCTCATCGATAAGATTCTGGAAATGAGCGAAAATCATGTTGTAGGCTTGAAAAATGTTACCATGAACGAGGATTTCTTCCGCGGGCATTTCCCCGGAAATCCGGTTATGCCAGGCGTTTTGATTATTGAGGCCATGGCACAGGTAGGTGGAATTCTAGTATTGAACACAGTTCCTGATCCGGAAAATTACCTCACCTATTTCATGAAAATCGACAATGTGAGATTCAAGCAAAAAGTTAGTCCGGGCGACACCCTCATCTTTAAACTCGAACTGATTTCTCCCATCCGCAGAGGTATTTGCCACATGCGTGGTGTGGCTTTTGTAAACGGCAAACCCGTCACCGAGGCCGAAATGATGGCGCAGATTGTTAAGGAAAAGGGCTTGGTTGATTGATACCGGCTTTTTTCTACCTTTGGCAACCTGTAAAACATGATTCAGCCGCTTGCCTACATTCATCCAAACGCCAAGATTGCCAGAGGCGTAACCGTTGATCCTTTCGCTGTTATTCACGGCGATGTTGAGATTGGTGAAGGAACTTGGATTGGTTCCAATGTTACGATTATGGATGGCGCACGCATTGGAAAAAATTGCCGCATTTTCCCGGGTGCTGTTATTGCAGCTATTCCACAAGACTTGAAGTTTAACGGCGAAAAAACAAGTGTTGAAATTGGCGATCATGTTACCATTCGCGAGTGCGTTACCATTAATAGGGGCACAAACGACCGCATGACCACGCGGGTAGGAGAACACACACTCATCATGGCATATGTGCATCTTGCACACGATTGCCTTGTTGGATCGCATTGCATTATCGCCAATGCTGTGAATATGGCCGGTCATGTAGTTGTGGGCGACCATGCGGTTATTGGTGGGATGTCGGCCGTTCACCAGTTTGTGCACATTGGCGCGCATGTTATGATTTCGGGTGGTTCACTGGTTAGGAAAGATGTTCCGCCGTATGTAAAGGCCGGACGAGAACCTTTGTCGTATGCAGGAATTAATTCTATCGGCTTACGCCGCCGCGGATACAGCAACGAAGCAATAACGGCAATTCAAGATATTTACCGCATTTTGTATGTGAGTGGTCTGAATACCACAGATGCATTGGCACGTATTGAAGCCGAAATGCCAGCAACATCAGAGCGCGACGAAATTATCCTGTTTATTCAGAATGCAAAGCGCGGAATCATGCGCGGATACGGGAAGGACGAGTAATTCTGTTTATGGAAATTATACTCGATCAACTATCCAAGCGATTTAATTTTACCTGGTTGTTTCGTGATTTGAATCATTCTTTTTCCGCTGGATCCAGAACGGTAATTCTGGGTTCAAACGGAAGCGGAAAATCGACATTGCTTCAGATATTGGCCGGATATGCAACTGTTTCTGAAGGAACTATTGGATGGAAGGCAAACAGTAAAGCAATAAGTGCAGACAATGTTTATAAGTATATTTCACTTGCAACGCCTTATCTTGAACTAATCGAAGACTTTTCATTACGCGAACACATCGAATTTCACTTCAAACTGAAGCCGGTGTGCAAAGGATTGTCGACGGAAGAACTGATACAGCTTTCGGGCCTCAAAGACAAATCCGAAACCCGCATTGCCTACTTCAGCTCGGGAATGAAGCAGCGCGTTCGATTGTTGCTTGCTATTTTATCGGATACTCCGCTCGTGTTACTCGATGAACCCACCTCCAATCTCGATGAAAGGGCCACAGACTGGTACAACGACTTGATTGAACAGTTTGGTGCACAACGTACCATAGTGGTGTGTTCGAACAGTGTTGCTGCAGAGTATGCATTCTGTACAGAACAGATTGATTTATCGAAGCGATGAAGAGCATTTTGTTGCTGTCGGATACACACGGATACCTCGACCCGAAGATCGAAAAATACATTTTACAGGCAGACGAAATCTGGCATGCCGGCGATATTGGCTCCGTTGAACTGGCAGATCAGATATCGGCACAAAAGCCGCTACGCGCAGTTTATGGCAACATCGATGACGCAAAACTCCGCCGCATGTTTCCGTTGAATCAGGTTTTTGAATGTGAGGGCTTGAAGGTGTACATGACTCATATTGGTGGCTATCCCGGAAAGTATCCCGAGCGAATCCGGAAAATGATAGAATCCGAAAAACCGGGGTTGTTTATCTGCGGACATTCGCACATCTTAAAGGTGATGTACGATAAGCACTATCAACTTGTGCATATGAATCCGGGAGCAGCTGGGAAACACGGCTTTCATCAGAAAAAGACACTCATTCGCTTTTCGATAGCGGAGGGAAAAATAATATCGCCTGAAGTGATAGAAATAGGGAACAGGGTTTCGGTGTAACGTGCGATTTATCTTCTGAATTTAATCTTCAAAACTTCACTTTCAGTTGGCTCCAGATGCCGGTAGATTTAAGCAAAATAAAATATAAAGACGCAACAAGCAATGAACCCAAAATGATATTCATGAAAGGATTTGCTCCAAATTGAACAAGGGAGCACATAATGAAAACGAAACATACAATTAGGAATATTTTTAAGGTTATAAAATCAAAAGGCTGAATCTTAAAGTATTTCCAAATGAATAAATATTTGAACAAATTATAGATAAAGCTTGAAATACAACTCGCCAGTGCTGCACCATCAATACCCAAATTCGGAATTAATGCGTACAATAGAAAAATATTCAAAATTGATATTGCAATAAGAGCAAAAGATCCAAAGCGGTAGTGTTTGGATGTAAAGATAATTGCCGTATTTGTGCCGGTGATAAGGTTAAAAAGTGCACTCAAACTTAAAATGTATACCGAATTAATTCCCAATTCAAACCCAGCAGGCAACAAATTAAAAAATGGCGGAGTATTGACATAAACCAGCAAAAAAAGAAGTCCGCCAATTGCAAATAAAAATCGCGAACTCTGCACATAAATATGATGAATATTATCTATATCGTTATCTTCCCATGACTTGGCAATTCGGGCATTTGAAATTTTTTCAAGCGAATTAATCGGCGCTTCAATAAAACTCGGAATAAAAGCTGCTATACTATATATACCCACAACATCAAGCGATACGAATTGTCCGATTATTACCGTATCGACCAATTTAATTCCCATGGTCGAAAGGCCTGAAAAGAAAACAGCGCCGCTAAAAACTAATATTTCACGCTTCAGCGATTTATTGAGGAT
>CANMGM010000089.1 GCA_947497195.1 Bacteroidota bacterium | reverse complement strand
GTACCGACGCTATTTGGATTACCAATACAGGCTACGTAGGTGTTGGCACCAATTCACCATCCCTGTTTCACGATTTAACGATTGGCACAGAAGGGCTATTGGTAAACGGAACTTCAACAACCAGCAATATTGCAGGCAGATTACGTATAGGCAGTATTAGTTCAACGACATATGATCTGCAGGTGGATGGAGACAGCTACCTGAACGGATCACTTCGCATTGGAACAACAAATACACCCGATGCGGGTGGAGTGCGGAGCAACGGAGATATTCATACAGCAGGAAATTTTATACAGGGAAGCAGCACAAGCGGAAGCGGGACAGTAATGATACGTACTTCGAGCGGAGAATTGCGTCCTCAATCGTCGACAATAAAAGTAAAAGAAAATGTTCAACCGTTGAAAGTAGATAAAGACCGAATTTTTGCCTTAAAGCCCGTTTCGTATCAACTGAAGCCGCAACTGGGCGGGCAAAAAGAAATAGGACTCATCGCTGAAGATGTTGAGCTGGTCGTGCCGGAACTGGTCGTGTATGGCCCTGCACGTGAATGGATTGGAAATACGGGACTAGTAGCGAAGGATTCCAACGGAAATGAAATTACAGATCCCAATACGATGGAGCCGTATTCCGTTTTTTACGACAGATTGCCTGTGATGCTTTTGGAAATTATTAAAGAGCAGGATAAACGCATACAGGAACTTGAAAACCGACTAAATGCAATCTCAACTAGCTCAAAATAAAAGCTTCTCTAAGCACTAAGGTTGGATAAATAAAATTGGAATGCCATATCTTTGAGGCTATGAAATCTATATGTTATTATCTGATTTTTACACTTTTCCTTGTTGGACAAGTAACTGCACAAAACCCCGACTGGATATATTCCATCGACTCAACAGCCAATTTATCGTCGGCGCGAATGGCCGATTTAAACAATGATGGGATTGGAGATATTGTTTTTGGAGCCGGATTGGATGGATCTGGCAGCACCAATGGAATTATTGCAGTGAACGGATCAAATGGAACTCTGCTTTGGAAAAGACCTGCACGCAATGAAGTTTTTGGAAGTGCTGTATTTCAAGATATTACTAACGACAATGTACCTGATGTTTTCATCACAGGTCGTCAGGCCCAAATGCTCGCAATAAATGGAGCAAACGGGGAATTGCTTTGGGATTACTTTCCATACAACGTGAATCCCGCCGATAGCGGTTTGTATAACTTTTACAATCCCTGCTTTGTGAATGATGTAACCAACGATGGTATCAACGACATTCTTGTTAGCAATGGAGGCGATCATGCAGCTCCGGTTTGGGACACAGACCGACCGCCTGGACAAATAATGCTACTTGATGCATCAAACGGAAGTCTCATCACACAATCTGTTGTTCCCGATAGCGCCGAAATTTATTGTTCACCCGTTGTCGCCGATGTTTGGAACGATAATAATCCATTCATTTTTTTCGGAACCGGCGGCGAAACGCTTGGTGGACATTTTTATGCGTGTAGATTAAGTAACTTTTTACAGGGGTCACTGGCTTCGAGCACTATGCTTGCAGAAGATTCAGAACTTGGATTTATAGCTCCGGCGTCTGTTGTGAAGGAAACCAACGGCACATGGAAAATTTTCATTCAAGGCTACAGCGGAACAATTCATTGCATAGATGGAGCATCGTTAAGCACACGTTGGATGACCAATTTTCCAGGTGCAGAGTCGAGTTCGGCAATTGCACTTGGAAATTTTACAGGCAGTTTGCACACCGATGCTTTTTCCGTTTTATACAAAGGTGAAGCACCTTCATACAGCGATTTTTACCAAGTAATGCTCGACGGTGAAGATGGCTCTGTTCATTTCATTGATAGCTTGGGGTCGATCCACTTTGCCTCTGCTAATGCGGTGGATTTGAACAACGATGGTTTGGATGAAGCCATTGTATCTACGAACAGCTTCTCAAATGGCTGTTTTCGGAACACAGTGCTTTCTATCAACTTCCTCGACAATTCAATGCAGGAACTTATAGCGCCTATAGCAGGAGTAAATCTTGCGTCAACACCTTTGATTGCAGACATAAACAACGACGCTTCGGTGGAGCTTTTAACACTGACGCGTCGCGATAGTCTAAATCCAACAGGTATCAAAGGCGTAAGTTTGCGGAAATACACATTGAACTCGGTAATACCCAATGCTGGCGTCGCCTGGGGAGCTTACATGGGAACTCAAGGAGACGGGCATTATACCTTTTTACCCATGAATTGCGGTTTCGGTTCGCTGAGCAATGGAGCTACAACCATTAATCCGACTTGCAATGGATTGGAAAATGGCTCGATTAATCCCTCGCTTACGGTTCCGTCGAATGCATATACATTTTTATGGTCGAACGGCGCTACAACGCAGGTGCTCGGAAATATCCCAGCCGGAAATTATAGCCTTCGGATTGTGAACAACTCGGGATGCTATGAGGAGGTAAGCTACTCGCTTCAAGATCCATACGTAGTTTCCTTTGGAGGAACGATGCCGCCAACTTGCCCTGGAGGAATCAATGGAACAGCCACGATAAACTCATCGGGCTGCCAATGCATGTTCAGTACATGTACATTTTTATGGGACAATGGAGCCACTGCAAAAACAAACTCCGCATTGCCTGAGGGTTGGAGCACAGTTACCATTTACCATCCCGATGGATGTGAAGTAACCGATTCGGTATTCATAACTGCGGCGCCATCTGCTATTGAAGATGTTGTAACAACAGAAATTTCATGTGCCGGATCTTCGACAGCGGGAATTGATTTAATTCCATCGACACTGTATCCTCCACTTAGTTACGAATGGTCAACCGGCTCAAGCTCAAGTACATTATCGAACCTCGCTGCTGGAATTTACGAAGTGATTGTAACAGATGTTCGCGGATGTACAGACACGCTTACATTTGGTTTTGAAAATCCCGAACCACTCAATCTATCTGCACTGGGAATTCAAACAAGTTGTTCGGGAATGGCAGACGGAAGCATTTCGGTTAATGCGACCGGTGGCGTAACTCCGTATACATGGATTGTAAATGGCAACACGACTCCTAACCTCGAAAATACATTTGCCCCGGGCGTTTATTTGCTCAGAATTGAGGATGCAGTTGGATGCCAAAGTGCGATTATTCCAGTTACGATTCAGGAGCCAGAGCCTTTAACTGCTGTTTTAATTTCTACACCTGAATTGACGGCGAATACTTTTTCGGGTTCAGCAAGCGCATCGGTTTCAGGAGGCACACCGCCCTATGCGTTTACGTGGAATGATCCCAACAGCCAAAATGAAGCTACTGCGGTCTATTTAAGTACAGGATGGTATCAGATAAGTATAAGTGATGCATCTGGGTGCATTGTTACCGATTCTGTTTTTGTGGATGCTAACTCGACCGGAATGTCATTAGCCCATCAACCACCTATCGTTAGAGCTTATCCAAATCCCACTTTGGGACATATAAATCTTTCGCTTACGGTCGACCTGCTAACAATTTATGATGCAACGGGTCGTGTTTTAGAGCGCCTGCAACATGCAAATACAATGTCGCTCGAAGATTACAGCGAGGGAATTTACATCCTCGAAATGGAAATAAGCGGCAAGATTAGTCGTTCGTACGTCAGCAAAAGGAACTAAGCATTTGGGATGACGATTTAATAAATTTCCCCAACCTACAACACTTTCTCCATTGCTCTTTCGTAATTGCCGGCACGAAGTTTTCCGCTGATGCTCTTAAAGGCATCAATTGTATAGGCTACATCTTCGAGTGTATGAACGGCAGTTGGAATAAGCCTCAACATGATGATTCCCTTTGGAACAACCGGATAAACCACCATTGAGCAGAAAATATTGTAGTTTTCGCGCAAATCGTAGATAAGGTTTGCTGCTTCTGGAATAGAGCCATTCAAGAGAACAGGCGTAACTGGCGATTCTGTTTTGCCGATGTTAAAACCGGCTGCACGCAACTGAGACTGCAAAGCATCCACAATTTCCCACAATTTATCTTTGAGTTCGGGGCGCGTACGCAACAATTCGAGGCGTTTTAGTGCACCGATTACTAAAGGCATCGGGAGCGCCTTCGCAAAAATCTGAGAACGGCAATTGTACCGCAGATATTCTACAACCTGCGCATCGGCCGCAATGAACGCTCCGATACTCGCCATAGATTTTGCGAACGTTCCGAAATAAATATCCACGCCATCCATGCAATCTTGTGACTCGGAAGTACCGGCGCCTGTTTTTCCCATCGTACCAAATCCGTGTGCATCGTCTACCATCAAACGGAAATTGAACCTGGATTTCAGTGCAACAATTTCTTTCAGTTTACCCTGATCGCCACTCATTCCGAAAACACCTTCCGTAATAACGAGAATCGCACCATTGGTGCCTGAAACCAGTTTGGTTGCACGCTCGAGCTGCGTTTCAAGATTCTTGATATCGTTGTGCGGAAAAACGAAACGCTTCCCCATATGAAGCCGAACACCATCAATAATGCAGGCATGCGATTCAGAATCGTATACAATAACATCATGACGATCAACTAAAGCATCGATTGCCGACATAATACCTTGATAACCATAATTCAACAGAATTGCATCTTCTTTCTTTTCGAAATCAGCCAATTCGCGTTCAAGTTGTTCGTGGTAGTTTGAATTGCCAGACATCATGCGGGCGCCCATCGGGTAGGCCATACCAAATTGAGCTGCGGCATCGGCATCGGCCTTGCGCACCTCAGGGTGATTTGCCAAACCAATATAGTTGTTTAGACTCCAATTGAGGCGTTCTTTGCCTTGAAAAATCATGCGAGGGCCAATTTCGCCTTCTAGTTTAGGGAACGTAAAATACCCATGAACATCTTTTGCATAGGAGCCAAGCGGCCCTCTATTCTGCTTTAATTTTTCAAACAAATCCATTGTATACCAATCTAAATTTGGCTGCAAAATTAATGTTTTGAGCCTTTAATCTACCGATTTCAGTGAGATTTATTCCAAACTTTTCAACGCAGTTCTGTTGAACAGAGAGCAATCGCATAATCTTTTATACATTTGTGGCATGACAAAGCGCTATTTGTTCGTACTTGTATTCATTGTTTCATGTTTGGTATTTGCCGGATGCAGCAATTACCAGAAAGTGCTTAAGAGTACCGACTATTCGTTGAAACGCAAAACAGCACTTGAGTTATATCAGAAGAAAGATTATCAGCGGGCATATCCCTTACTCGAAGAACTTGTTGCTATAACACGAGGAACTTCGGGGGCAGAGGATCTTTACTTTTATTACTGTTATTGCAACTATTATCTCGACGACCTAATTTCTGCTGCATATCATTTTGAGCAATTTGCAAAAACCTACCCGGCAAGCGATAAATCGGAAGAAGCCTCATACATGCATGCTTATTGTTATTTTCTGGGCTCACCCGATTACACGCTCGATCAAAGCAACAGCATCAAAGCCATCGAACAATTGCAGATATTTATCAATAAATATCCAAATAGCCCACGTGTAGGGCAGTGCAATGAACACATTGATTTGTTGCGCTCCAAACTTGAAAAGAAAGAATTTGACCTAGCGATGCTCTATTTCAGAATGATGGATTACAAAGCATCCGTTATCGCCTTAAAAAATCTGCTCGAGTCTTTTCCGAATACAGGAAGCAAAGACGAAATCATGCTTACCATTCTAAAATCGAATTATTTACTTGCGGAGAATAGCGTTGAAAGTAAAAAAATGGAGCGATATAAACTGGTTATTGATGATTATAACCGATTTATTGATAAATTTGCACCCGGAAAGTTTGCCGATCAGGCTAAAGTTGTTCACGAACGCGCCCTGAATAGGTATAATGAATACAAATTTTAAACGTATGGCAGCAGAAAATACAACAATCACGCGCGATTTAAGAACGCTGGAAGGAGAAACAGGTAACGTTTACGAATCGATTACTATCATTGCGAAACGCGCAAATCAAATCGGTGTGAATGTGAAGGAAGAGCTAAATGCAAAACTTGCAGAGTTTGCTACTTCCAACGACAATCTGGAGGAAATTTTTGAAAACCGCGAACAGATCGAAATTTCCAAGCATTACGAACGTCAGCCCAAACCCACGCTCGTAGCTATAAACGAGTTTCAGGAAGGCAAAGTGTATTTCCGCAATCCGCTCAAAGAAGAAGCGGAACAATAATTAAAGGTTTCCTTGATGCTATTCCGGAAGAAAATTATTCTGGCTGTTACCGGAAGCATCGCTGCATATAAAAGTGCATTGCTAGCTCGCCTATTGGTTAAGGCAGGTGCAGAGGTTCGGGTTATCATGACCGAATCGTCTAAAGATTTTATTACACCACTTACCTTAAGTACACTTACGAAAAATGAGGTCGTTTCGTCGTTTACCACTGGTCCAAACGGTGCCTGGGTGAACCATGTCGAACTGGGCATGTGGGCCGATGTTATGATGATGGCTCCTGCGAGTGCTAACATGCTTGCGCAATGCGCAAATGGGTCTTGCCACAACCTGATGGCGGCAGTTTATCTTTCGGCAAGATGTCCGGTATTTTTTGCACCGGCAATGGATCTCGATATGTGGCGGCATCCGGCAACACAGAACAATATCGACCTGCTTCGAAACCGGGGAAATTACATTATAGAACCTGCGTCGGGAGAATTGGCAAGCGGCCTGGTTGGAGAAGGACGCATGGCAGAACCCGATGAGATAGTACAAAGGCTAGAGACCTTCTTCAACCTTGCACGCCAAATGCACGGAAAGAAGGTTCTTATTACTGCCGGCCCCACCCGCGAAGCCATAGATCCGGTGCGCTACATCTCCAATCATTCTTCAGGTAAAATGGGGTTTGCTCTTGCCGAAGAACTTGCAGCACGCGGCGCCTCGGTAGTGCTAGTCAGCGGACCGGTGAGTCTGAAAGTTCAGCATCCATCTATAGAACGAATCAACGTAACAACTGCTGAGGAAATGTTGAATGAGGCGAGAAAGGCTTTTTCATCCTGTGATGCGGCAATTTTAACCGCAGCAGTTGCCGATTTTAAGCCGGCCGAACCAGCCGAATCCAAAATTAAGAAGGAACAGGCGCCAAATAACATCACATTAACCGGAACAACCGATATTCTAAAAGAACTTGCAGCCAGTCGCACAGAAAACCAGCGTATTGGAGGCTTTGCACTGGAAACAAACGACGGAAAAAAGAATGCAGAAGCGAAGTTGCAAAATAAACACCTCGACTTCATCGTTCTCAACGAACTTTCTGAACAAAATGCAGTTTTTGGCAGCGACTTCAATACCATTGAGATATTCAGTACCGAAACAGGCTGGCAGAATTTCGGGAAACAATCCAAAGCCGAAGCAGCCAGATCGATAGCCGGTTTTCTCGACCAAATTATTCATCATGATTAGAAGACTAACGACAAGTATACTATTGCTTTGCGCTCTTTCGCTTCAGGCGCAGGAATTTAATTGCAGAGTTAGCATACTCTCGCAACAGGTTCAGTTAAGCGATAAACGGATATTCACAACACTCGAAACCTCAATTCGGGAATTCATGAACAACACCCGTTGGACCAACGATCAGTTTAAACGCGATGAGCGCATTGAATGCAATTTAACCTTCAACATCACAAAATACAATCAACCCGACGAAATGTCGGGATCCTTGCAAATTCAATTGCGCCGACCCGTACATTCCTCCAATTATGGAACAGTACTGATGAATTTTATGGACGAAGATATTCAGTTTCGATACCTCGAATATCAGCCAATTGAATTTTCAGACAACGCCTACGTATCAGGCTTAGCCAGTCTATTAGGCTATTATGCCTATATAATGTTGGCAATGGATTACGACTCATTTTCGCCGGAAGGAGGAACAGTATACTGGCAAAAAGCGCAACAGGTGGTTCAAAACGCGCAACAGGATGCAGCAAAAGGGTGGAAACCGAACGATATACCGCCGCGAAATCGCTATTGGTTTACGGAAAACTATGTTAATCCTGTTTTTAAGCCTATGCGAGAGGCCAATTATAAGTATCACCGGATGGGTCTCGATAATATGTATTCAAAAATGGACCAGGGAAGATCGGCCATAATTGAAGCGCTGGAGAAGCTTCAGCAGGTAAATAAGCAAAGACCTGCATCATACAACATGCAGCTGTTTTTCAATGCAAAATCAGACGAGCTGGTAAATGTTTTTAAAGAAGGAACGGCGCAAGAAAAAGCGCAGGTAATTGCCTTATTGGGAGAGCTAGATCCAACCAATAATTCTAAATACCAAAAAATCAATCAATAGCTGAAGGAATTTCGGTAAATAATATTTGCAAGTATTTTATTGCTTATGTAGGCTTGTTTTGTTCTTTAACTGCAAGCGAATAGGCATTTATTTAATAATGTATATTTATATTTTCATTACATTACGTGGAAACGCGTATCAGATTCTTCTACTGATCTAATTATTTTAAAATTATGAATATGAGCTCAATACGATTAAACTAAACACTGCGCCAAATCGTGGCGCATACGTTTTATAGTTTTACGGTGTTCGAAGAACGAACGATAGAAAATCAATACGAATTATAGAGTTAGCTTATCGGGATTGCATTAACCATCATCAAATACAGATACCC
>CANMGM010000088.1 GCA_947497195.1 Bacteroidota bacterium | reverse complement strand
CCCCAACGGCTACGCCTGCCAAGACACCTATTGCTACATTAGTTTTGTTCATGATTTCTATTTTAACTTGTTTACACCAACCTACATAGCTTATAGGCACATACCTTTATGGCAACCTGCATGGCTTTAAGTAAGCTGGATTTAATAACAAATGTATTTGGCCTTTCAGGTTCTTTTCATGACGATTGTCATAGCATGATGTGAAGTTCATCAGCAAAACGAATAAGAGGTAATGGAACAAGTGATGTGGTGTAGTAATGTTGATGTTTTAGCTTGATACAACACAAATAGCGGTTTCAAGCATTGCCATGAAAGCAAACGCTATCTACAAAAATGAAAGTAGTAGTGTTCAAAAGAAACAGCTAATGCAAAATACAAGATGCGAGAAACACCTCATACTTAAAAAATCTCTTCAATCTACATCTCCTGCATTTCCGAACCGCCCGAACCCGGTGTGCGGCGTCCGCTGCTGCGTCGGCGAAATACCGAAACATCGGGCTCACCGAATTTCCAGGTAAGCATAAAGCGAACATGGCGCGATTCCCAACGACGAACTGTTTTTTGCTCAAATGTGGGTGTTAAATAAATCGTTCCAAAAACACGCGTATTGAAAATATCAGATACTGTAGCGTTGAGACTAAGTTTTTTGGTAAAATTTAGATTAAGCGTTGCATCCAGCGACCAAATTTCTACAACTCTTCCCTGCGGAATTATGCGCGGTGCTTCGTAATTTCCGTTTAGCTGCAAACTCGCTTTTGTATGCATCTTCCATGTCAAAGCAGCCTTTGCATTCCAGCTCCAGCCTTCATTAATGAAGATGGTTCCGTTTTGCTCCAGGTTTGTTCGGGTATAAAACACATTCGCATTTAGATTACCTTCCAATTTCGATGAGAAGCTTCCTTTCACGGTATTTTCAAAACCCAGATCGCTCTTATTTCGTCCGTTTGCATAAGTCGATACCACTACTTCGGGATTACTTTCGAGCGGATACACCACATTGGTAATCGAATAAAGCGTCTGCCGGCCATAGATGCTGCTCAACGTACTGAATTTATTGCCGTTGTAGCTGTAATTCCACTCGGCAAGATTGATGAATTCCGGACCCAACACCGGATTCCCGATTTGCACGCTCTGGCGGTCGGCAAACATAATGAAGGGAATAAGCTGCATCCAGCCCGGACGACCAATTTTCCGTGAGAAGTTGAGCTGCGTCTCATGCTTTTCGCCCCAACGCTTCGAAAGGTAGAGTGCCGGAAAAAGAACTTTATCGGCTTCCTTAATTGATTTCGGATAGATATACGAAAATACCTCGCCGCTATTGAGCACACGGCCTTCGAAATAGGTATGTTCGTAGCGAATGCCAGCCTGGTAGCCAATGTTCTTCCATTTACCGGCAAAATTGAAATAAGCTGCACCAACGAAATCATCGATCCGAACCGCATCGCTCAGTCCTGTATCGGCCGAAACGATGTCATTCAATAAATCGGTGTAGGTAACTTTATAATCCGAATAACTGTATTTGTAGGCCGCTCTTCCACCCCACTCGATGTATGAATCGTTCGTTATCGGATTCACATAATCGAACTGGGCCGACCACAGCTGCGCGCCGCGTTTTCCTTCGTTAATCTGCTGCAGTTGTACCTCGGGATAGATGTTGAATGCTTCATCGAAGGTTCGGTAATCGGCAAAATTTGAATTGCGCGACCCTGTTAAGCTCAAGTCGGCTGTAAATTCCTTGCCCTGTTTCGGAAATGTTTTTCTGAAATTCAATCCTGCCGTATAACTTGCCCAGGTTACTTGTTGTTTATTCTGACGATTTCCGCCATTCAACTCAACATCAGAAGCATCGTAAAAATTGTAACCTTGGTTTTCTTGTACATTGATTGTGTTATCCATGTAACTCAACGATGCACTCAGCAGCGAACGAATCGATGTTTTATAGTCGGTTTGAACGCGCAAATTATACCCCCCGCGTTGTGTCTGATTTTCATTAATCTGTCGGTAGCCATCGAGCGTAGCACCGTCGAGCAAATTTCGGCGCGACGAGGTACCATTGTTTGTATTTCCGCTGGTATTGTATCCGGCTGCCAGCTGAAGACTTAGTTTTTTCTCACGCACACTCAGACTTCCGTTAGCCGAATAGCGGTTATTGGTTCCGATTCCACCGGTAAAACTACCAAAGTAGCCGGGATTCAAGTTCTTTTTCATCACCACATTCACAATACCTCCTGTAGCATCGGCCACATATTTTGCCGAAGGATTGGTAATGATTTCGATGCGTTCGATATCGTCGGCCGGTATCTGGTCGAGGTTCATCATGGTGGGCCTACCATCGATAAAAATTGTCGGACTCTGATTGCGCAATGTGAGGCTGTTGTCGGGGCCCACAATTAAGCCTGGAATATTCTTCATGGCATCAATGGCCATTGCGCCGCGCGTACTGAGGTCTTTATCGACATTGTAAACCCTGCGGTCGATTCCCAAAAGTACCGTAGATTTATCGGCTTCGATCTCAACTTCATTCAATTGCGCCGGATCGGGTTTGATGCGAATGTTTCCAATATCCTTTACACTTGCAGCTCCTTGCAACATTGCATTTTGCCACACAGCCTGGTAGCCAATGAAACTAATCTTCACTTTTACCGATCCACCCGGAAGTCGGTCAACTGTGAATGCTCCATTTTCGGATGATAAAGCGCCACCGAGCAAGCTATCTTTCGGCGAAAAAACAGAAACGGTCGCAAAAGGAACCGATTTACCCGATTTATCGTCAATAACTTTTCCGATTATTTGGTTGCGCTGCGCATGAAATGCCGATGAAGAGATCAACAGCAATGTTAAGGTAATCCAGTTGAGTTTATTTAGATATTGGGATTTTAACATCAATGCTTCATGAATTATCATCTTCCTAAAACAGAACAATGCAATTGAAGTTCGATTTAGGCGATTTTTAATTTCTTCGACAGAAAGAAAACGCTTAAAACTAAAATTTAAAGTTCACACCCAAATTCCAAAGAATTGGCAATTGGTTGATACGCTCAAATTTAACCCGATCGAAATAGAAAATATTGTCGCGATTGTACACATTGGTAGCGCCGGCAGCTATTTCGAGCGATGAACGTTCGCCGGTAACGAAGCTCTTTTTGAGGTTAATGTCGAGTCGATGGTATGCCGGTAAACGCCCAGCATTTAGCGTTCCGTAAGCAGTTCCAAGTGTTCCGTTTGTGGTCGTGTAATTTGAACCTAAGTTTCCGGCGAGGTTAAAATTCTCATAGAAACCTTGCGTTTGGGTAAACGGAAATCCGGAGCCATAATTCCAGCGTGTACTGAAATCCCAGTCGAGTTGCTTTCCAAAGTTATACGAAACCAAGAAATTCACATTGTGACGACGATCCCAAACCGGCGCGTATTTCAGTATTTCATCTTCGCGTGTAACCTGCATCAGTGAATAAACCGCCCATACGTAAAGACGTTTGTATTCGTATTTCAACACCATATCAACACCACGCGATTCGCCACGTTCAATGATATAGTCTGATTTCAAAACATCGGGTTTGTCGCTATTCTCCGGAATATCGTCGTACAATTTGTTGCGGTTGATGTTGGTGAGTTGATCAAAATTGAAATAATATGCCTCCGCATTAAATTTCAGGTATTTGCCAAGGTTGCTTTCAAATCCGAAGATGTAATGCCATGCTTTTTGCAATTTCGAATTCAGCTTTTCGCCTTTGTAAGAATTGGGCGCATTGTCGGGTGCCGATAAAAATCCGTAAAACAAGTTCACCACATCGCGATCCGAAACGCCGGCAATTAAATTCTGAGAATACCTTCCCAATGCGCCTTTCAGACGAAAATTATCGGTAACATTCATTTTGGCTCCAAGCCTTGGTTCGGGCGAAAATTCAGATAAGGATGCATAATACTGAAGGCGCATGCTGGGCTCTAGAACAAGTTTCCCAAGTATTGCCCGATACTTTGCATACAAACCTAATTCAGAGGTATTTTCAACCTGTGCAATCTTCCGGTTTAACTCATTGTAAAATGTAAAATCGGTCGAGAAGCCAATGGTTTCAACGCCCCATTGAAAATCATTTTTCCCAAAGAAATACTTGAAATTCAAACCGAGATTAAATCCGTTTATGCGACTTGAACGCGAAGGTCGACTGGCTTCTTCGAGTTTGATGGTGTAATCAGAATAACTCATGTAACCATCGAATGCAAAATTGCTGTTGGTTGGAATGATGACAAAATTCGCACCGCCACCGAATGTGTTCCAAGTCAAATCCTGCAGGCTTCGGTAACGTACCTTATCGTTGAATCTAAATCCAGACAATCCAAGCTTGTTTCCTGAATTCCCCGAAAAGGCAATTTTTCCGTATAAATCGGTGAAATTGAACGGAAGTCCGGCTGTATCAACGTATGGATAAAACGTCTTTGCCGTTTGTTTCAAGTATGAGCTTCGTCCGCTCAAGAGAAAGGTAGTTGAACCTGAATTCTCGTCCTCCTGTTTGTTCAATGGCCCTTCGAGTTGAATTTTCGACACGAAGGGTGATGCAGATACTTTCCCTCTCAGATTTTTCTTATCGCCATCTTTCGTGGTTATTTTCATGATGGATGAGACACGTCCGCCATACTCGGCTCCAAATCCTCCGGTGTAAACTTCGGTATTGCGAATCACATCGGTATCGAACACAGAGAACAATCCGATGGAGTGGAACGGATTGTAAATGATCATTCCGTCGAGCAATACTTTATTCTGAATTGGCGAACCTCCGCGAATGTAAAGCTGTCCGCCTTGGTCTCCGGTAAATGTAACGCCCGGCAAAACCTGCAGATATTGTGCGAGATCCGGATCGGCTCCAATGGTTGGTAGCCGGTTCATTTCTTTGGATGTAATGGTTGTAACGGATGTACCTACTCTGCTCTGTTCATTTTCTTTCTCACTCGTAATTTCAAATTCCTTCAGACGAAGCTCTTTTTCTGATATGGTAAGATTTTTATTGAGCAGCTGCCCGGCTATAACAGTAATTTGCTGCTCAAGCGGATCGAATCCGATGGCATTAATCGAAATTGTATACGAACCGGCCGGAATCTTTGTAATCGAATAAAATCCGTTTACATCTGTTTGCGCCCCCATCGATGTGCCTACCAAAAATACATTGGTAAAGATTACGGGCTCACCATTTTTCTTGTTGTACACAAAACCACGAATGGTCGCATTCTGGGCAAAAGAGCTTGCAGTTAATCCTAAAATGAAGAGCGAACTGAGTAAAAAACGGTAGAACATCGGATGGTTTAGAGGCGCCAAATATAAGCGCTTTTACGTTTAACCCGCTTTAAACAAATAATTGAAGGTGTCGGTTTAAAAAGACCCATAAAATAATTTATTCTGTGCTCTCCGGCCTCATTTGCGGGAAGAACAATACTTCCTGAATCGATTTCGAATTGGTCATGATCATGGCCAAACGGTCAATGCCTATTCCCAATCCTGCCGTTGGCGGCATTCCGAACTCGATGGCCCGAAGAAAATCTTCGTCGAGTACCATGGCTTCTTCATCGCCGCGCTTGCCCAGTTCCAATTGCTCTTCGAAACGTTGGCGTTGATCAATCGGATCGTTGAGTTCCGAAAAAGCATTGCAGATTTCCTTTCCGTTACAAATTCCTTCGAAACGTTCCACCAGTCCGGGTTTGCTGCGATGCTTTTTCGCCAATGGCGACATCTCAACCGGATAATCGGTAATGAAGGTAGGTTGTATAAGGAAGGGTTCGCATTTATCGCCAAAAATGGCATCGATAAGTTTGCCGCGTCCCATGGTGGCATCGATTTCGACTCCCAGTTTGCGCGCTGCAGCCGACATTTCACTTTCGTTCATCTCAGAAACATCCACACCGGTAAAATGCTCAATGGCTTCGTACATGGTCATGCGTTTCCATGGCCGCTGGAAGTTGATAAGGTTTTCGCCAACCTGCACTTCTGTTTTTCCGTGCAGATCGAGCGCAACTTTTTCAACCATCTCCTCCACCAGATCCATCATCCAGTTGTAATCCTTATACGCAACATACAACTCTACCTGCGTAAATTCAGGATTGTGGAAACGGCTCATGCCTTCGTTTCGGAAATCTTTTGCAAACTCATACACACCATCGAAACCACCAACAATTAGTCGTTTTAAATACAATTCATTTGCAATGCGAAGATACAAGGTCATATCGAGCGTATTGTGATGCGTTTTAAATGGACGTGCAGCAGCGCCACCGTAAATAGGTTGCAGAATTGGCGTTTCGACTTCAAGATAGCCTCGCGTATTGAGATACTGGCGAATGGAATTCGTAAGCATGGTGCGCTTTACGAACGTTTCCTTCACATGATGGTTTACAATCAAATCGACATAGCGCTGGCGGTAGCGCAACTCTGGATCGGCAAAAGCATCGAACAGCTCGCCATCTTTTTCCTTTACGACCGGAAGCGGACGAAGAGATTTGCACAACACCTTAAGCGAAGTAACATGCAACGTGCTCTCACCAGTCTGCGTAACAAACATGTAGCCGGTAACGCCGATGATGTCGCCCAGATCGAGCAGCTTTTTGAAAACAGTGTTGTAAAGCGTTTTATCCTCCGATGGACAAATATCGTCGCGACGCACGTAAATCTGCAGGCGATCGGTCGAGTCCTGAATAACGGCAAAGGAAGCATTGCCCATTATGCGGCGGGTCATGATACGCCCGGCAATAGAAACTTCCTGAAAATTCCCCTGCTCTTTATCGAACGAAGCATTGATTTCGGATGCAGTGGCATTCACTGGAAACAGATCTGCGGGATACGGGTCGATGCCTAAATTCTGCAGTTCATGAAGGCTTTCGCGGCGCTGACGTTCGAGTTCACTCAGATTTTCGCTCATAAGGAGAAGATTATTGGCTGCAAAAATAGAGGAAAGAAACAGATTATATTGTGGGAAGCATTTTTGAAATAAAAAAAATCTATCTTTGCCGCCCAATTTAACTCATCATTCACAATGCCTGCAAAAATCAGATTACAACGACATGGCAAGAAAGGATACGCTTTCTACCATATTGTGATTGCCGACGGTCGTGCACCTCGGGACGGGAAGTTTATTGAAAAGATAGGCACCTACAACCCCAACACGAATCCGGCATCCATCGAACTGAGCTTCGATAAAGCCCTTCAGTGGCTAAAAAACGGAGCGCAACCAACCGAAACTGCCCGCGCTATTCTTAGCTACAAAGGGGTTTTGATGAAACTACACCTCGATAAAGGGGTGGCAAAAGGAGCGCTAACCGCCGACCAGGCTGATGTGCGCCTTGCAAAATGGTTAGAGGATAAAACTTCGAAAATCGAAGGAAAGCGCTCGAACCTGAAGAACAACCAAATCGACGCAGAGAAGAAGCGTAAAGCCGACGAAGTTGCGAAGAATGCTGCCCGTGCTGCTGCAATTGCTGCGAAAAACACACCTGAACCTGAAGCTCCAGCCGAAGAAGCCGCTGAAGAACCGCTTGCTGTGGTTGAAGAAACTGCAACCGAAACCGCACCTGCTGTTGAAGAAGCACCTGTTGCTGAACCAGTAGCTGAAGCGCCTGTTGTTGAAGAAGCACCAGTTGCTGAAGAAGCACCTGCTGCTGAACCAGTAGCGGAAGCGCCTGTTGTTGAAGAAACACCAACTGCTGATGAAACTGTTGCTGAACCGGTAGCAGAAACACCTGCTGTTGAAGAAGCACCTGCAGCAGAAGGTGAAGCACCCGCTGCTGAAGAAGCTGCTACAGAAGAATAAGAACATGGACAAGGATCAATGTTTCCAGCTTGGCAGCATTATCCGTAAAGTGGGTACCGACGGAAGGGTTCTCCTCCTGATGGATACCGACAATCCAAAACACTACATCAAAACGGAATCAGTTCTTGTGGAAATCCACGGAAAACTGGTTCCGTTTTTCGTTTCGTCGTTTCGCCTGCAACCTTCTAGCCAAGCGCACCTCAAGCTCGAGGATATCGATTTGCCCGACCAGGCCGATATGCTTATCGGAGCCGATGTGTTTCTGCCGCTCGATAAACTGCCCGTTTTAAAGGGAAACAAATTTTATTACCACGAGATACTTGGATTTACCATTGTCGATATAAACACATCGCAAGAGGTGGGAATAATCCGCGATGTGCTCGAAAACGGCCCCAACGACTTATTCTTGGTCGAAGCAGAGGGCAATCCCGAAATTTTAATTCCGGTAAGCGACGATTGGATAGTTCGCGTAGACCGCGTTAAAAAGATCATAGAAATGACCTTACCTCAAGGTTTGATAGAGGTAAATAAGAAATAATTACCTTTTAATCCGTCAGAATTACAGAACCGATTTGGTCGGTTTGAAATCCTTGGTTGTCGTAATACTTCACTTTACACACATATTGTCCCGACTGTACTGCTTTGCCCATGTAGGTTCCATCCCAGCCTTTATCCCAATTGGTGCTAACAAAGAGTAAATTTCCCCAACGGTCGTAAATCTGCATTTCGTAGCCATTTGCCGGGAGCCCGCTTGCTTTGGGCATAAATACATCGTTTGTACCATCGCCATCGGGCGAAAATGCATTGGGAATGTAGAACGCTGTAAATCCGCCAACGTGAATTGTTCGCACGGCATCGTCTTTACACCCCTGCTCATTGGTCACCAATAGGGTCACT